>NZ_JBFAIS010000001.1:0-210697 GCF_040654795.1 Streptomyces sp. NPDC050617
GGTATCAGGAGATCGTGGACTTCTCGGGGATCAATGAGAAGGGGGATTTCATCTCGTTGCCGATGCGGACGTATTCGTCGGGGATGGCGGCGCGGTTGCGGTTCGCGATCGCGGCGGCGAAGGATCATGATGTGCTGATGATCGATGAGGCGCTGGCGACGGGGGACCGGGCGTTTCAGAAGCGGTCGGAGGCGCGGATCCGGGAGCTGCGCAAGGAGGCGGGGACGGTGTTCCTGGTCAGTCACAACAACAAGTCGATCCGGGACACCTGTGACCGGGTGCTGTGGCTGGAGCGTGGTGAGCTGCTGATGGACGGTCCGACGGACGAGGTCATCAAGGCGTACGAGAAGGAAACCAACCGCTGACCTCACGGTCGGCCTCCGGCGGTGGTGTCATGGCGTCGTGGCCGGGGGCGACGCCGATGCCGGCGGCGTGAACGGAAGCGGGTGCGGGGGCCCGTACAAGGCACGGCGCGGCACGGACCCGTACAAGGGACGCCGACCGGGAACGGGCGCGGCGAACGTACGGTGTCGTGAACGGCGGACGACAGCGGGGCGGAGCGGCATGGAGTACGACGGATGCGGTTGACGATCTTCTGGCAGCGGATGGCGGATCACTTCGGTGAGGCGTACGCCGACTCCTTCGCGCGCGATCACGTGATGGCGGAGCTCGGCGGGCGGACCGTGCACGAGGCGCTCGCCGCGGGCTGGAGCGCCAAGGACGTGTGGCGCGCGGTGTGCGTCTCCATGGATGTGCCCCACGACAAGCGCTGAGCCGCGGGGCGGCGCGGGGACACCGTGGCCCATGGGCCAGACTGACCCCCGTGGCCCCGACAGATGAGACCGCTCAGGATGACCGCCGGCCGCCCGCGTCCGGTCCCCGCATGCCTCGTTGGCTGCCGCGCGCCATGGCGCTCGCGCTGGTCCTCTTCGCCTGCTTCCAGCTCGCGAGCTGGGCCTTCCACCAGCTCATCGGGTTGCTGCTGAACATCCTGATCGCGTTCTTCCTCGCGCTCGCGGTCGAGCCGGCGGTGGACCGGATGGCCGCGCGCGGCATGCGCCGCGGCCTCGCCACCGGCCTGGTCTTCCTTGGGGTCGTCATCGTCTCCGCCGGCTTCTTCGCGCTGCTCGGCTCGATGCTCGCCGACCAGATCTCCAACATGGTCGACGACTTCCCCTCCTACCTCGACTCGGTGATCAGCTGGGTCAACAAGACCTTCAACACCAGCCTGAACCGGGTCCAGGTCCAGGACAGCCTGCTGCACTCGGACTGGCTGCAGAAGTACGTGCAGAACAGCGCGAGCGGCGTGCTCGACGTCTCCGCGACCGTGCTCGGGGGCCTCTTCAGGATCCTGACGGTGCTGCTGTTCTCGTTCTACTTCGCGGCCGACGGGCCCCGGCTGCGGCGCGCGCTGTGCTCCGTGCTGCCGCCCGGCCGCCAGGCGGAGGTGCTGCGCGCCTGGGACCTCGCGGTCGCCAAGACCGGCGGCTACATCTACTCGCGCGCCCTGATGGCCGTGGTCTCCGGGATCGCCCACTACATACTGCTGGAGATCCTGGGGGTGCCGTACGCCCCGGCGCTCGGGATCTGGGTGGGGTTCGTCTCGCAGTTCATCCCGACGATCGGCACCTACCTCGCGGGCGCGCTGCCGATGCTGATCGCCTTCACGGTGGACCCCTGGTACGCGGTGTGGGTGCTCGGGTTCGTGGTGGTGTACCAGCAGTTCGAGAACTACGTGCTGCAGCCGCGCATCACCGCGAAGACCGTGGACATCCACCCGGCCGTGGCCTTCGGGTCGGTGGTCGCGGGCACCGCGCTGCTGGGGGCGGTGGGCGCGCTGATCGCGATCCCGGCGACCGCGACGCTGCAGGCGTTCCTCGGCACGTATGTGCGGCGCTACGAGATCACCGACGAGGCGCGGCTGCCCGACCGCCGGAGCCGCGGGTCGGCGGGGCGCGTGCGCCGTGCCCTGCGCCGGAACCCGCCGCCCGACGGCCGCGGCGATCCGCCGCCCGACAGCCGCGACGACGAGGGCTGAACCCGGCCGCTTCCGCCGTCCGCCCCGCGATTCCGGGTGGCGTGGTGCGCTTGACACCAAAATCGAACAGCCATTCTTATAGGGGTTCCGGCCCTGGTTACCGGGACGGTCCCGGCCGAGTTATCCACAGGGCGGCACGACGTCGGGGCCGATTGTCAGTGGCAGGCGTTAGCGTCGTGGACGTGAAGCGATCGACTCAAGCAAATCGGGTGGAACCCATGGCAGGTACCGACCGCGAGAAGGCGCTCGACGCCGCGCTCGCACAGATTGAACGGCAATTCGGCAAGGGCGCCGTGATGCGTCTCGGTGACCGGCCGAACGAGCCCATCGAGGTCATCCCCACCGGGTCGACCGCGCTCGACGTCGCGCTCGGCGTCGGCGGCCTGCCGCGCGGCCGCGTCGTGGAGGTGTACGGCCCGGAGTCCTCCGGTAAGACGACCCTCACGCTGCACGCCGTGGCCAACGCGCAGAAGGCCGGCGGCACGGTCGCCTTCGTCGACGCGGAGCACGCGCTCGACCCGGAGTACGCCAAGGCGCTCGGCGTCGACACGGACAACCTCATCCTCTCCCAGCCGGACACCGGCGAGCAGGCGCTGGAGATCGTGGACATGCTGGTCCGCTCCGGCGCCCTCGACCTGATCGTCATCGACTCCGTCGCCGCCCTGGTGCCGCGCGCGGAGATCGAGGGCGAGATGGGCGACTCGCACGTCGGCCTCCAGGCCCGGCTGATGAGCCAGGCGCTCCGCAAGATCACCAGCGCGCTCAACCAGTCCAAGACCACCGCGATCTTCATCAACCAGCTCCGCGAGAAGATCGGCGTGATGTTCGGCTCCCCGGAGACGACGACCGGTGGCCGGGCCCTGAAGTTCTACGCCTCGGTGCGGCTCGACATCCGCCGTATCGAGACCCTCAAGGACGGCACCGACGCGGTCGGCAACCGCACCCGCGTCAAGGTCGTCAAGAACAAGGTCTCGCCGCCCTTCAAGCAGGCCGAGTTCGACATCCTCTACGGGCAGGGCATCAGCCGCGAGGGCGGTCTGATCGACATGGGCGTCGAGCACGGCTTCGTCCGCAAGGCCGGCGCCTGGTACACGTACGAGGGCGACCAGCTCGGCCAGGGCAAGGAGAACGCCCGCAACTTCCTGCGGGACAACCCCGACCTCGCCAACGAGATCGAGAAGAAGATCAAGGAAAAGCTGGGCGTGGGCGTGAAGCCCGAGGAACTGCCGACCGAGCCCGGCGCGGACGCGGCCGGCGCGGTGGTCGGCGACGTGGCCAAGTCCGTCCCGGCCCCGGCGACGAAGGCCGGAGCCAAGGCCGCCAAGACGGCGGCGGCCAAGAGCTAGCCCATGACACGGCGAACCGACTGGCCGGACAGCCCCGGCGCGGACGATCAGCCGGGCGACTGGGAGGGGGAGCGGGGAGAGAGCCTCGGCCGGGGCCGCGGGGGCGGCAGACGCACAGGCGGCCGCGGGGGCGGCGGCCGTACGGGCGGGGGGCCGGGCAGGGGCACGGGCAGACGTGCGGGCGGCGGCACGGCACCGGGCCCCGACGCGGCGCTGGACTCCGGAGCGGAGGGCGCCGGATCGGGGGGCCGGGGGGAGGCGCCGCGCGACCCCGGTGAGCAGGCACGGGCGATATGCCTGCGGCTGCTCACCGGCTCGCCGCGCACTCGCAAGCAGCTCGCGGACGCCCTGAAAAAGCGCGACATCCCCGAGGAGGTGGCGGAGGAGGTGCTGTCCCGGTTCGAGGACGTCGGGCTGATCGACGACGCGGCGTTCGCCGAGGCGTGGGTGGAGTCCCGGCACCGCGGCCGGGGTCTCGCCCGCCGGGCCCTCGCGCGCGAGCTGCGTACCAAGGGGGTGCACACCGCGCTCATCGACGAGGCCGTCGGGCAGCTCGACGCCGAGCAGGAGGAGCGGACGGCCCGCGAGCTCGTCGAGCGGAAGCTGCGGGCGAGTCGCGGCCTGGACCGGGAGAAGCGGATCAGACGTCTCGCCGGGATGCTGGCCCGCAAGGGGTACCCGGAGGGCCTGGCCCTGCGGGTGGTGCGCAGGGCGCTGGAGGAGGAGGGGGAGGACCCGGAGCTGCTGGAGTACCACCTGCCCGACGCGTAACCGGGGGCAGCGCTCGGCATCCGAGGGGTGGGAGGCGTGGGGCCAGGGCGTTCGGCTCCGAAGCGCGGGGGCGTGCAGCGCGAGGTCATGCGGAGTTACGGGCGCGCGGTCCCGGCCGCGTAGTGCCGACCGCCCGTACCATCGCGGCTGCCCGCGCCGCACAGCCCCAGTCGGTCCGCCGGCCCGAGGCCGTACGGTCGGCGACCCGCACGGCCTCGGGTCGGCGGACCGCCCGCCTCCAGGCAGCCGAGCCGCCCCTCGGCCGGCTGCCTTACCGCTCTCCTTCCGCCTTCGCCCCTCCTTCCGCTTCCGCCTTCTCCACGGGAAGCCCCGCCTCCCGCCACGCCTGGAAGCCCCCTGCCAGGTCCGTCGCGTGGCGCAGGCCCAGTTGGCGCAGGCTGACGGCGGCGAGGCTCGACGCGTAGCCCTCGTTGCAGATGACGACCACGCGCAGGTCGTGACGGTCGGCCTCGGCCGCGCGGTGGTCGCAGGCGGGGTCGAGGCGCCATTCCAGTTCGTTGCGTTCGATGATCAGGGCGCCGGGGACGAGGCCGTCGCGGTCGCGCAGGGCCGCGTAGCGGATGTCGACGAGCAGGCCGCCGTCGTCGCGGACGGCAGCGGCCTCGTGCGGGGTGAGGCGGTTCAGCGAGGACCGCGCCTCGGCCAGCAGTTCTTCGACTGTCATGCCCACTCCTCGGCGCGCTCGATCTGTTCGAGCCGCAGCAGCGGGCCGGTGCGGCTGTAGCGCCGCATGAGCGGCAGCGGTGGGTAGTACGCGTGCACCGACACCGCGTGCCGGTCCTCGGACGCGTTGAAGACCTGGTGCACGTGGTGCGGGCCGAACGCCCGGCCGCGGCCGTCCGAGAGCCGGCGGCTGCGGTCGACGCCGTCCGCCAGTTCCAGGGTCTTCCAGCCCTCGGTGGGCAGTTGGGCCGCCAGGGACTGCTCGGTCAGCTCGCCGGCCGCCGCGGCGAACGCGCCGTGCGAGCCGCCGTGATCGTGCCAGCCGGTGCCGGTCCCCGGCGGCCAGCCGATCAGCCACGCCTCGCTGCCGCCAGGCCCCTCCAGCCGCAGCCAGGTGCGGCCCTCGGGGTCCAGCGGAAGTGAGGCCACCAGCCCGGCGTCCCCGGCGACCTGCCGTGCGAAGCCCAGGAGCTCGGCGGCGGTGGGGGCCGTCGCGGCCCCTTCCGCAACAGCTCCGGGCGCGGACGTACCTACTACAGGAAGTGACACAGAACCCGTCCTGAAAGATCGCGAAGATGCGCGACCGGTGTGTGCACGGCCGCGCGGATGAAGGCGTGATCAGCAGGACGGACGACAGACGCAGCCCGCGTAGCGGACCAGGTCCAGATGGACCCTCCGCCAGAAACGCGTGCCGCTCTCCGTCACGTTCCGGAGTGAATCACGGCCGTACGGGCAGGTCAACGGTTGGCCGTAGCCTCACTCGGCGGCGCGGCCACCGGCACCGTGACGGCCCCGCCGCGCACCGCGTCCGCGCAGGCGTACAGCTCCGCGGGGCGCACGCCGGAGAGCGCCGCCACCAGATACCCGTCCGGCCGCACCACCAGCACCGTGTGCGCCGCCGCGCCCGGATACCCCTCGGTGACCAGCAGTTCCGCCCGTACCGGCAGCGCGGCGACCGCCGCCGCCAGCCGCGGCATCAGCCCGGCGCCCAGCCAGTGCCGCCGCTCCCACACCCCGGTGCCGGGGGCGACGAGCACGACCAGCAGGTCGCGCCCGAGCCGGTCCATGAGCCAGGCCGAGGAGCCGTCCGGCGCGGTCACGGGCACATCGGCGGCGGTCGCGCCGACGGCCGTGCCGACGGTCACGGAGCCTTCCGGCGCGGGGGAGGGCACCAGGGGCGTACGGGCGTGCACCGGCGGCGCCCCCAGCGGGCCGCGCCCCAAGTGCCCGTCGGTGAGCAGCGCGTCGCGCCCCCGCCCCGAGCCCGGCACCACCGCGCGCCGCACCACCCGCCAGCCGCCGGACCCCCGCAGCCCGGGAAGGGCCTGGTCGGCGGCGCGCAGCCGGCGGCCGACGGCGGTCCGCCGCTCCGCCTGGTAGCTGTCGAGCAGCACCTCCGACGCGCCGTGATGCTGCGCCACCCCCAGCTTCCAGGAGAGGTTGTCCACGTCCCGCAGCCCCTCCTCCACCCCCTGCGTGCCGAGCGCCCCGAGCAGGTGCGCGGCGTCGCCCGCGAGGAAGGCGCGACCGGTCCGCCAGCGCCGCGCGAGCCGGTGGTGCACGGCGTGCACGCCGGTGTCCAGGAGCTCGTACGGCGGTACGTCCCCGCACCACCCCTCCAGCGAGTCCCGCACGCGAGCGATCAGGGCGTCCGGGGTGACCAGGTCGCGGCCCGGCGGCAGCAGCCAGTCCAGCCGCCACACCCCGCCGGGCAGCGGCCGGGCCGTGACCTCGCCGCCGTGCGGCGGCGAGCGGTGCAGCACGCCCTCGCCGGGCCAGGGCAGCTCGCAGCGCAGCGCCGCCACCGCGTGCCGCTCCACGGCCGTACGCCCCGGGAAGCGCACGCCGAGCAGCTTGCGGATGTTGGAGCGGGCGCCGTCGCATCCGACCAGGTAACTCCCGCGCCACCAGGTGCCGTTGTCGCCCCTGGTGCGCACGGTGACGCCGTCGGCGTCCTGCTCCAGGCTGTCGACGCGGCTGCCCTGGACGAGCTGGACCAGCGGCTGCCCGGCGAGGGCCACGCGCAGGGACCGCGTCAGGACGTGCTGCGGGATGTGCAGCGGCGAGGGGCCGGCGGGCTCCGTCCCGGCCTCGCCGTCGCCCTCCGCCGCCGTGCCGGTCGGGCCGCCCGCCTCGTCCGTGGAGGAGTCGTCGCCCTCCTCGCCGAAGGACAGCCGGTACACCACCCCCCGGCGGCGCAGCGTGCGCCACCCGCCCCAGCGCGCCCCGCCCTCCAGCGGGCACCCCAGCCGGGTCAGCTGGGCGACCGTGTCCGGCCGCAGCAGGACCGTACGGGCCGCGCGCCGCTCCTCGGCCCCCGTGCCCTCGTCGAGGACGACGACCGGCACTTCGTGGCGCGCGAGCCCGAGGGCGAGGGCGAGGCCGACCGGGCCGGCCCCGACGACGATCACCGGGTCCACGGCGCGGCTCCCTCGGCGCTGCGGAGCGCGCGGACGGCGCCGCCGAACGCACGAGCCGGATGGGGCCTACGGGCCGCATGGGCCGTATGGGAGCTGGCAGTTGAAGCCGGGGGCGCGATCACAGAACGTATGCAACCCACTGCGCGTGCTTGCGTCAAGTGACGCCAGCCTACTCGGCGGCGCGCCGGAACGAGTGCGCCCCGTCGGCCGCGCGGGGCAGCCGACGGGGCGTCATCGAATGGCGCGTCAAGGGGCCTTGGGGCCGTCCGGATCCGCCCCGGCGTCGCCGGGACCGGGCACGGCGCTGTGGCCGGGGTCGACCATGACGGTTGCGGCGGTGCCCTTGAGGGCGGGCGGGGTGCCCTTGCGGCTGCGCCGGCTGCGCCGCTCGACCCAGGTGGCGAGCGAGGACAGGGCGAGGCAGAGCAGGATGTAGATGGAACCGAAGACGATCACCATCGGAATGAAGGCGTACACGCCGTTCACCGGCGGGGTCTGCTGGGCGAAGGACTTGCCGACGAAGAGCAGCTCCTCGTAGAGGATCACGAAGCCGAGCGAGGTGTCCTTGAGGGTCACCACGAGCTGGCTGATGATCGACGGCAGCATCGAGCGGACCGCCTGGGGCACCAGGACGGTGGTCATCACCTGGGTCTTGCGGAGCCCGATGGCGTACGCGGCCTCGCCCTGGCCCTTGGGCACGGCGTTGATGCCGGACCGGAAGATCTCCGCCTGCACCGAGCCGTTGTAGAGCGTCAGACCGATGACCAGCGCCCACATGGGCTCGGTGGTGAAGACCGCCGCGAACAGCAGGAAGATCATGATCAGCAGCGGCATCGCGCGGAAGAACTCCACGATCACCGTCGCCGCCCACCGGACCGGTTTGTGGTCGGAGAGCCGCCCGACCGCCAGCACCGCGCCGAGCGCCACCGAGAGCGCCGCGGCGATCGCGAAGGTCTTGAGCGTCGTCAGCAGGCCGTCGACGATGCGCTGCTGGGTGTCGGTGTACTCGTACGCCTCCCAGAGCCCGGCCTGGAACTGCCCGGTGTCGTTGAACTTGTAGATGACGAAGGCGATCAGCCCGAGGATCGCGACCGTGGAGAGCAGGCCGTAGATCCGGTTGCGCACCCGGGATTTCGGCCCCGGCACGTCATAGAGGACGCTGGAACTCATCGGGCCACCGCCAGCCGGTTCTCCAGCAGCCGGAAGAGGCCGCTGAGCGCGAAAGTGATGATCATGTAGCTGATCGCGATCCACACGAAGATCACGTAGATGTTGTAGCCGGCGGCCGAGTTCAGCGTCTGCTGCACCGAGCCCAGCTCGGTGACGTTGAAGCCGGAGGCGATCGCCGAGTTCTTGGTCAGGGCGATCAGCAGGCTGCCGATCGGCGGCAGCGCCGTGCGCCCCGCCTGCGGCAGCACGATCTGGCCGAGCGTCTGGCCGAAGGTCATGCCGATCGACCGGGCGGCCTCGGCCTGCCCGACCGGCACCGTGTTGATGCCGGAGCGGATCGCCTCGCAGATGAAGGCGGAGGTGTAGCACCCCAGCGCCATCACGGCGAGCCAGAAGGAGTCCCACCCCTTGAGGCCCAGCGCGGGCAGGCCCAGGGTGACGACCAGGAAGAGGAGCACCAGCGGGGTGTTGCGCAGCAGCGTCACCCAGGCCGTGCCGAATATGCGCAGGGCGGGCACCGGAGAGACGCGGAACGCGGCCATGAGGGTGCCCAGCACCAGTGCGAGCAGTGAGCTGAGCGCCGTCAGCTCGACGGTTCCGAAGAACCCTTCGCGAAACATCGCGAAGTTGTCCACCAAAACGTTCAAGTCAACTCTCCGGGGATCACGTGGCGGACGCCCGCGGGCGCGGCGCGCGGCTCGGGAACCGGCGCCGCGGCCGCGGAACGATCAGGCGTCGGCCGCCGCCGCTGGGCGGATCAGTAGCGGTCGAGCTCGGGAACGGCCGGGGCGGCGGCGCCGGAGAGGCCGAGCGTCGCGTCGTACGCCTTCTTCCAGTCGCCGTTGTCCTCGTGCGCCTTGATCGCGTTGTTGACCGCGTCGCGCAGCGCCTTGTCGCCCTTCTTGAGGCCGACGCCGTAGGGCTCCTTGGAGAACGTCTTGCCGACGACCTTCAGGGCGCCCTTGTTCTGCGCGGCGTACCCCTTGAGGATCGAGTCGTCGGTCGTGACGGCGTCCACCGAGCCGTTGACCAGGTCCTGCACGCAGACCTGGTAGGTCTGCTGGGCCTTGACCTCCGCGACGCCGTACTTCGCCTCCTTGATCCGCTGGAGCGGGGTGGAGCCGGTCGCCGAGCAGACCTTCTTGCCCTTGAGGTCCTCCGGGCCCGCGATCTTGCTGTCGGACTTCACCAGCAGGTCCTGGCCGGCGATGTAGTACGGGCCGCCGAAGTCGATCTGCTTCTTGCGCTCGTCGTTGATCGTGTACGTGCCGACGTACAGGTCCACGCCGCCGCTGGCGATCTGCGTCTCGCGGGCCTCCGAGGGCACCGTCTTCCAGGTGATGTGGTCCTCGTCGAAGCCGAGGTCCGCGGCGATCATGCGGGCGATCTCGACGTCGAAGCCGGTGCGCTTCTTGGTGGTGGGGTTCTCGAAGCCGAGGCCCGGCTGGTCGGCCTTGGTGCCGATGGTGATCTTCTTGCCCTTGATCTTCGAGAAGACCGACGAACCCTTCACGTCCGCGGAGGTGTTCACCTTGTACGGCGGCAGCGCCGAGGCCGACTTGCCGCCGCTCGCCTTGTCGGAGTCGTCGTTGGGGCTGCCCGACTTGCCGCAGGCGGTCGCGGACAGCGCGAGCGCGACCACCGCGGCGGCCACGGATGCGGTCTTGCTGAGCTTCATGGTGAACATCCTTTGCGTCGGAAGAATTTGGCGTCGGGCGCGACCGGCCTCATCGATGCGGGTACGGAGCCGTCGGCGCCCGCGGTGCGAGCGGGGCGTACGGGCCGGCGCGGGCCCGGCGTGCGAGCGGGGCGTGAGCAGTGCGTGACCGGCGTGCGAGCGGTGCGCGCCCGGCGCGCCGCCGGGACACGTCGGCGCGCGGTCAGTGGTGCAGGATCTTCGACAGGAAGTCCTTCGCCCGGTCGCTGCGCGGGTTGCTGAAGAACTGGTCCGGCTGCGCCTCTTCGACGATGCGGCCGTCCGCCATGAAGACCACGCGATTCGCCGCGGAGCGCGCGAACCCCATCTCGTGGGTGACCACGATCATCGTCATGCCGTCCCGCGCGAGCTGCTGCATGACCTCCAGCACCTCATTGATCATCTCCGGGTCGAGCGCCGAGGTCGGCTCGTCGAAGAGCATCACCTTCGGGTCCATGGCGAGCGCCCGTGCGATCGCGACGCGCTGCTGCTGGCCGCCGGAGAGCTGAGCCGGGTACTTGTCCGCCTGGGCCCCCACGCCGACCCGGTCGAGCAGGGCGCGGGCCTTGTCCTCGGCGGCCTTCTTCTCCACCTTGCGGACCTTCGTCTGACCGAGCGTCACGTTCTCCAGCACGGTCTTGTGGGCGAAGAGGTTGAAGGACTGGAAGACCATGCCGACGTCCGCGCGGAGCCGGGCCAGCTCCTTGCCCTCCTGGGGCAGCGGCTTGCCGTCGATGCTGATCGCCCCGGAGTCGATGGTCTCCAGCCGGTTGATGGCCCGGCACAGGGTCGACTTGCCGGAGCCGGACGGACCGATGACCACGACGACCTCGCCGCGCTCGATGGTCAGGTCGATGTCCTGGAGTACGTGCAGCGCGCCGAAGTGCTTGTTGACGTTCTCCAGCGCGACCAGGACGTCCGCCGCGGGTGCCGTGTCTTTGGTGCCCTTGGTCACCGGTACTTCGCTCATCGGCGTTCCTCGCTCCGTCCTCCGTGGTTGAAAGGACAGTAATGACGGTCGTCGCACAGCGTCATTACATCTGAGCTGAAATTGAGCATAACGATCCGGCTGCAAAGCGACACTCCGCCGCAAGGCGGCGCACGGGCGTACCGGGTGCATAACAGAAGGCCACGGGGGCAACGAACCCCTTGACGAGTACCGCTTCCATCAGCGTGGATTCGGTGTCGGCGCACCGCGGAGCCGCCGAGCGCCATGAACGGTGCGCGACGGACGACGTGCGGCGGACGACAGGACGACGAGATGGCGGACCGCGCACGACGAACGACGAACGGTGTGCGACGGACAGTGCGCGACGGACGGTGCGCAATGATCGGAAACGAATAAGGGGGGCCGGGGCGATGCGACTGCTGCTCGTGGAGGACGACGAGCGGGTTGCCGCGGCGCTCGCCGCGGTGCTGGCCCGGCACGGCTTCGACTGCGTGCACGCCCGTAACGGCGAGGAGGCGCTGGCGGCGCTGCTGCCCGGCGCGGGCGCGCCCTTCGGCTGCGTCCTCCTCGACCTCGGCCTGCCCGACCAGGACGGCTTCGAGGTATGCGGCAAGATCCGCAAACGCACCAGCACCCCCGTCATCATGGTCACCGCGCGCGCCGACACCCGATCCAAGATCCACGGCCTGAACCTGGGGGCCGACGACTACGTGGTCAAGCCGTACGACACCGGCGAACTGCTCGCCCGTATCCACGCGGTCGGCCGCCGCACCCCGGCCGCCGGCGGCGGGGCGCGGCCGGGCCCCCGCGACGACGCCAAGCGCGCGCTGCGCGTCGGGGCCGTCACCATCGAGCTGCCCAACCGCCTGGTCAGGGTGGACGGCGCGCCCGTACCCCTGACCCGCAAGGAATTCGACCTGCTCGCGCTGCTCGCCCAGCGCCCCGGCGTCGTCTTCCGCCGCGAGCAGATCATCAGCGAGGTCTGGCGCACCAGCTGGGAGGGGACCGGCCGCACCCTGGAGGTGCACATCGCCTCCCTCCGCTCCAAACTGCGCATGCCCGCGCTGATCGAGACGGTCCGCGGCGTCGGATACAAAATCGTCGATCCGGTCGGCTGACGGCGCGACGAGCCTGTGCGCACCCGACTCCTTCCCCTGCTCATCGTGCTGATGGCGGGGGTCCTGATCGCCCTCGGCCTGCCGCTCGCGGGCAGCCAGGCCGCCGCCGAGCAACAGCGCGTCGTCGTCGACCGCATCGACGACACCGCGCGCTTCGCCTCCCTGGCCCAGTACGTCACCACTCGGCCGGCCCAGGGCGAGGAGGGGGAGGACGAGCGGCTCACCACGCTCACCGACGAACTCGCCCGGTACGAAAGCGTCTACGGCATTCATGCGGGTGTCTTCTACCGCGACGGTACGGCCATGGCCGCGGCCCCGGCCGGCTGGGCCGTACCGTCGGAGAACGAGGGCGAGCAGGCGTTCCAGGAAGCGCTCGCCGGCCGCCGCAGCCACGACCCCAGCCAGGTCTGGCCCTGGCAGCAGCACGCCCGCCTCACCGTCGCCTCGCCCGTCGTCCGGGACGGCGACGTCATCGCCGTCGTCGTCACCGACTCGCCCACCGGACAGCTGCGTTCTCGCATCCTGCATGGCTGGCTGCTGCTGATCGCGGGCGAACTGGCGGCGATGCTGCTCGCCGTCGGGGCCGCCTTCCGGCTCACCAGCTGGGTGCTGCGGCCCGTACGGACCCTCGACGCGGCCGCGCACGGCATCGCCACCGGACGGATGAAGTCCCGCGTCGCGCCGGGCGGCGGCCCCCCGGAACTGCGCCGCCTGGCCAGATCGTTCAACGAAATGGCCGACAACGTCGAGCATGTGCTGGAGCAGCAGCGCGCCTTCGTCGCCGACGCCTCGCACCAGCTCCGCAACCCGCTCTCCGCGCTGATGCTGCGCATCGAGCTCCTCGGCCTCGAACTCCCCGACGGGAACGAGGAGATCGCCTCCGTCAAGAGCGAGGGCAAACGCCTTGCCCAGGTCCTCGACGACCTCCTCGACCTGGCGCTCGCCGAACACGCCCCCGCCAACCTCCAGTTGACGGACATAGCGGAGCTCGCCGCCGGCCGCGTCGGCGCCTGGTCGCAGCTCGCCGCCCGCGAGGGCGTCGACCTCGCCTACCGGGGGTCCGCCGCCGCGACGGGCTGGGCCGACCCGATCGCCCTCTCCAGCGCACTCGACGCGGTCCTGGACAACGCCCTGAAGTTCACACCCGAGGGCGAGCGGGTCCGCGTCGGCGTCCAGGCGGACGGCGGCAGCGTCACCCTCGTCGTCGCCGACGGCGGCCCCGGCCTCACCGACGAGGAGATCGGCCGCATCGGCGACCGCTTCTGGCGCAGCAGCCGGCACCAGAACATCTCCGGCTCCGGGCTGGGCCTGTCCATATCCCGCGCCCTGCTCGCGGCGGGCGGCGCCACCATCGGGTACGAGCCGAACGAGCCGAACGGCCTGCGGGTGACGATCACGGTGCCGCGCCACGCCGACGAATGAGCGCCGGTCACCGCTGAGCGCCGGTCACCGCTGAGCGCCGGTCACCGCCGAGCGCCGGCCGCCGCCTCAGGATCTGACCAGGAGCCTCAGGTTTTGACCGAGAGCCTCAAGACCTGACCGGGAGCCTCAGGGCTTGACCGAGAGGTAGTACCGCCGCGCCCCCTCGTGTAAAGGCAGCGGATCGGTGAAGACGGCCGTCCGCAGATCGACCTTCTGCGCGGCGTGCACCTCCACGCCGATCCGGTCCCGGCTCTTGATCACCGTGCGCGTCACGCTCTCCGCGAGCTCCTCCTTCGTACGGTCCGTGGTGACCAGGAGGTTCGCGACCGCGATCGTCTTCACCGCGTGCTCCGCGTGCAGCTCCGGATAGGCGTCGACCGGCATCACGGCCGCCCGGTAGTAGCGCGCCTTCGCGCCGAGCCGGTGCAGCGGACCGGTCAGATCGCCGAGCTGCACGAGCTTGATCGGGTAGCGCGTCGCCAGGTTCTGCACCGCCGCCGTCGGCAGCCCCCCGGACCAGAAGAACGCGTCGAGCTTCCCCTCCTCCAGGAGCCTCGGCATCTTGTCTATTCCGACCCGTACGGGCGTGATGTCCCGGTCGAAGTCCAGCCCCGCCGCCTCCAGCAGCCGCCGCGTGATCAGCTGCACGCCGGACCCGTCCTCCCCGACGCCGACGCGTAGTTTCCGCAGGTCGCGCGCCGAGCCCACCGTCGAGTCCTTCGGGACGATGAGCTGCATGTAGTCGTCGTAGAGCCGCGCGCACGCGCGCAGCCGGTCCGCGTCCCGGCCGTGCCCGTCGAGATACGCGGAGACCGCGTCGGCCGTCGCGATCGCGAAGTTCGCCTCTCCGGACATGAGCTTGCGCAGATTGTCGACCGAGCCCTGGCTGCGTGTGAGCCGTACGTCCAGCGCGGGCGAATCCCGCGCCAGGTCCTCCTTCAGCAGGTCCCCGTACCGCGCGTACACCCCCGACGGCACCCCCGTGGCCAGCGCCACCCGTCCCCTGACCACCGGCTCGCCGTCGATCGGCAACAGCCACCACCCCAGCAGCGCGAGCACGACGGCGACCACGGCGGCGCCCGCCAGGGCGCGACGCCTGCCCAGGCGGGGAAGTGCGGTGACCATGGGCGGGATACTGCCAGTCACCCCCCTCCCTGGGGAGGGGCGTGGAGAGCATCGATCGGGTAACAGGTACGCAGGTCCGGGGCGTACGGGGTGATCACCCCCGGTGACCGTACCGCCGGTCCGAGGGCCGGCCCGGCGGCCTTTACCCTGGACGGGTGAGCGGTAACGACGTGGTTGGCGGAGCAGTGGGCGGCTTGAAGACGTACGAGGTGCGCACCTACGGGTGCCAGATGAACGTCCACGACTCGGAGCGGCTGTCCGGCCTGCTGGAGGGCGCGGGCTATGTCCGCGCGCCCGAGGGCACCCCCGAGGGCGACGCCGACGTCGTCGTCTTCAACACCTGCGCGGTACGGGAGAACGCCGACAACAAGCTGTACGGCAATCTCGGCCGGCTCGCCCCCATGAAGACGAAGCGGCCCGGCATGCAGATCGCCGTCGGCGGCTGCCTCGCGCAGAAGGACCGCGACACCATCGTCGAGCGGGCCCCTTGGGTCGACGTCGTCTTCGGCACGCACAACATCGGCAAGCTGCCGGTGCTCCTGGAGCGCGCCCGCGTCCAGGAAGAGGCCCAGGTCGAGATCGCCGAGTCGCTGGAGGCGTTCCCCTCCACTCTGCCGACGCGGCGCGAGAGCGCGTACGCGGCCTGGGTGTCGATCTCCGTCGGCTGCAACAACACCTGCACCTTCTGTATCGTCCCGGCGCTGCGCGGCAAGGAGAAGGACCGCCGCCCCGGCGACATCCTCGCCGAGGTGGAGGCCCTGGTCGCCGAGGGCGTCAGCGAGATCACCCTGCTCGGCCAGAACGTCAACGCGTACGGCTCCGACATCGGCGACCGTGAGGCGTTCTCCAAGCTGCTGCGCGCCTGCGGCGCCATCGAGGGCCTGGACCGGGTCCGGTTCACCTCGCCGCACCCGCGCGACTTCACCGACGACGTCATCGCCGCCATGGCCGAGACGCCGAACGTGATGCCGCAGCTGCACATGCCGCTCCAGTCCGGCTCGGACACCGTCCTGAAGGCGATGCGCCGCTCGTACCGGCAGGACCGGTTCCTCGGCATCATCGAGAAGGTCCGCGCCGCCATGCCGGACGCCGCCCTCTCCACCGACATCATCGTGGGCTTCCCCGGCGAGACCGAGGAGGACTTCGAGCAGACCATGCACGTGGTCCGCGAGGCGCGCTTCGCCCAGGCGTTCACCTTCCAGTACTCCAAGCGCCCTGGCACCCCGGCCGCCGACATGGAGGGACAGGTCCCCAAGGCCGTCGTGCAGGAGCGGTACGAGCGCCTGGTCGCCCTCCAGGAGGAGATCTCCTGGTCGGAGAACAAGAAGCAGGTCGGCCGCACGCTGGAAGTGATGGTCGCCGAGGGGGAGGGCCGCAAGGACGGCGCCACGAAGCGGCTGTCCGGCCGGGCCCCCGACAACCGCCTCGTCCACTTCAACCCCGCCCTGTCCGCGGCGGATGGCGCCGAGGGCACCGAGGGCGCCGCCGAGGAGCCGGTGCGCCCCGGCGACATGGTGACCGTGGAGGTCACCTACGCCGCCCCGCACCACCTGCTCGCCGAGGGCCCGGCCAAGGCCGTGCGCCGCACCCGCGCGGGCGACGCCTGGCAGAAGCGCCAGGGCGCCCCGGCCGAGCCGCCCAAGGGCGTCATGCTGGGCCTCCCGGGCATCGGAGCCCCGGCTTCGACCCCGGCGCCGGCCGCGACGGGCTGCGGCTGCGACTGACCCCGCACGGAGGGGCGGCCCGTACGGACGGAGGGTCCGTACGGATGCTTCGTACGGGCCGTGTACGGGTACCGGCGGGGGACGGACGGCGCGCGAGCGGGGGAGCGACGATGGCCACATGGGGCCTGATCGTGGAGTCGATGGACGGCTACGGCCAGCGTGCGCGCTGGTCGGCCGGGGTGATGGGCAGCGTGGAGGGCACCCGCGAGGAGGCCATGGCGGCGTTGGAGACGCACGTGCGGCGCCACCTGCCGACGCAGCCTCATAACGCCCGGCGCACCCGGCTGTTCCGGGACGGCGACGGCCTGCTGATGGTCGGGGACACCTCTTGGCGGGACTTCTACTCCCGTTTCACCGTCGCCGAAATGATCTACGACAGCGATGCCCCGCCGGAACCGGAGCCTGAGACGGTCGCCGCGGAACAGGAACAGGAACCTGAGCAGGAACCTGAGCAGCCGAAGCGGGCGAAACGGTCGAAGCGGCTGGAACGGTCGGCTCAGTCGGCACAGTCGGAGGATCAGGCTCCGGACGTCGACCGTTACCCGGACGGCATACCCGTCAGACCGTCCTGGCTGGGCCGCGACGACCTCCCCTGAAGCCGCGCGAAACCGTTATCGCGTGTCCCTAGGGGGCACGATTTCGTCGCGTGCGTCTATAGGGCGCACGTTTCGGTCGCTCGCCGCCCATAGGGCGCCGCACCGCCTTGTTAAGGTGCGCCCATGCTCGTAGCCGCCGCTGTCTGCCCCTGCCCGCCGCTGCTCGTCCCGGAGGTCGCCGCCGGGGCCGCGCCCGAGCTGGCGGAGCTGCGGGACGCGTGCGTGGACGCCATCGCCGTGCTCGCCGCCGCCCGCCCCGAACGGCTCGTCGTCGTCGGCCCCGCCGAGCAGGCGGGGCGCGGCTCGCACCCCCAGGGCGCCCCCGGCTCGTTCCGCGGCTTCGGCGTGGACCTGGACGTACGGCTCGGGCCCGGCGAAGCCGCGGGGGAGCGGGAGCTGCCGCCCTCGCTCGCCGTCGGCGCCTGGCTGCTGGAGCGTACGGGCTGGGCCGCCGCGCCCGTCGAGGGGCTGGGCGTCGGCGAACCGCTGGCGGGCGACCGCTGCCGGGACGTGGGCCGCGAGACGGCCGCCTCGGCCGAGCGGGTCGCCCTCCTCGTGATGGGCGACGGCAGCGCCTGCCGCACCCTGAAGGCCCCCGGCTATCTCGACGAGCGCGCGCAGGGCTTCGACGCCGAGGCCGCGCGCGCCCTGGGCGCCGCCGACGCCGACGCGCTGGCCGCGCTGGACGAGGAACTGGCCTACGAGTTGAAGGTCTCCGGCCGCGCACCCTGGCAGGTCCTCGCCGGGGCGGGCGCGGGCGCTGGGCTCAGCGGGGCGCTGCTCTACGACGACGCGCCGTACGGGGTGGGGTACTACGTCGCGGCCTGGTCGTAGCGCGGGAGGCGAGGGCAGCGGCGCGAAGGCGCGGAGATGCAGGGGTGCCGGGATACGGCGCGACGCGGGCGCGGGGCCGGACCGCCCCGCCGCCCGCGTCGCGGAGGATTCAGGAAGGCGTAGGGCCGGCGCCGGAGCCCTTCCCGTCGCTGTCGTCCTTCCGGGCGAGGCGGTCGAGGGCCTCCTTGGCCTTGCCCGTACCGGTCTCGATCTGGCTGCTGTACTTGCCCTTGGTCTTGGAGTCGACCGTCTGGGCCGCCTTCGCCAGACCCTGCTCGATCTTGTCCCCGTGCTGCTGCGCGAGGTCACCGGCCTTGTCCTTCACCGGTCCGAGCTTGGCCTTCAGATTGTCTAGCAGGCCCATGGGCCACCTTCCCTCTCGGAGGACTTAACTGCGGGCGCTCTCCCCGGCCTCGCTGTCGGCCGCCGCCTGCGCGGACTGCTGCTTCGGAATCTCCACCGCCTCGGCAGGGGCCTTGACGGCCTTGGCGCCGCCCGACTCCTCCGCCCGCTCCGCGCCGCCGTCGGTGCTCGCCTCCGCGGCCTCGTCCGCGGCCGTGACCGCGTCCGCGGCTTCGGCGGGCTCCGCCGCTTCGGCCGGTTCGGCGGGGTCCGCCGACTCCGCCGGCTCCGCCGTCAGAGTGGCCGCGGCGGCCTCCTCGGTTGACGCCTCGGCCGACTTCCGGCGAAACCTTGAAAACACGCCCATATCTGCTCCATTACCTTACTCGTGTGGGCGAAATCCCGCGTGGCCCTGAGCGTCCCCTTACGACGTCACGGGGGCACCGGCCCGTAAACCGGCTGTCGGAACCTCGCAACAGGCAACGAACCCGACAGCACCGCGTCACGTAGCTCATTCGAGGAGCGCGCCCGAGGTTTGCGAGACTGACCCGGTGAACAGCGCAGTTCCCGCACCGCGGGTCATCGCAGTCGTCGGTCCCACCGCGGCGGGCAAGTCCGATCTGGGCGTCGCCATCGCCCGCCGGCTCGGCGGCGAGGTCGTCAACGCCGACTCCATGCAGCTCTACCGCGGCATGGACATCGGCACGGCCAAGCTGACGGTCGAGGAGCGCCAGGGGGTGGTCCACCGGCTCCTCGACATCTGGGACGTGAAGGAGGCGGCCAGCGTCGCCGAGTACCAGCGGCTGGCCCGCGCCGAGATCGACCGGCTGCTGGCCGAGGGCCGCACCCCGGTCCTCGTCGGCGGCTCCGGGCTCTACATCAAGGGCGCGATCGACGTGCTGGACTTCCCCGGCACCGACCCGGCGGTACGGGCCCGGCTGGAGGGCGAACTGGAGCGGGACGGCTCCGGGGCGCTGCACGCCCGGCTGGCCGCCGCCGACCCCGCGGCCGCCCGCGCCATCCTGCCCGGCAACGGACGGCGCATCGTGCGCGCTCTGGAGGTCATCGAGATCACCGGCCGCCCCTTCACCGCGAACCTCCCCGGCCACGAGGCGGCCTACGACACGCTCCAGATCGGCGTCGACGTGGACCGGCCCGAGCTGGACGAGCGGATCGCGCTGCGCGTCGACCGCATGTGGGAGGCCGGACTCGTGGACGAGGTGCGGGAACTGGAGCGCGTCGGGCTGCGCGAGGGCCGCACGTCCTCCCGCGCCCTCGGCTACCAGCAGGTGCTCGCGCACCTCGCGGGGGAGTGCACCGAGGAGGCGGCGCGCGCCGAGACCGTACGGGCCACCAAGCGCTTCGCGCGCCGCCAGGACTCGTGGTTCCGGCGCGACCCGAGGGTCCACTGGCTCAGCGGCGCGGCCGGCCGGCGGACGGAACTGGAAGGGCACGCGTTGGCGTTGGTCGAACGGACGGTCACAGCCTGATCACGTGATGGCATCGGGACGCTCCGGGCGGCCTTGCGGCCTCCGTGAGCGTGCCATCATCGAGCTCCGATCGAGCTGTAACGAGCCGTGAAATCCGAGTTGGGAGGGCGCGTGGCGATGGAGGCCGGCCCTCGCGACAGACCGCAGCCGCAGCCGAGGAACGAGCCGGGGACGCCGGCTCCGGACGGCCCCGGCCCCCTCGCCGACGACGGGCTCGGAGCAGTGGCCGACGACGGCCCCGAGGAGGGGACCGGCGCAGCCCCGGAGGCGTTCCGCGACCTGCGCCCCCAGCGCCGGCTGCGGATCTGGCAGCTCGCGCCGATCGTCATGCTCGCGGCCCTCGGCTCGCTGATGTTCGCCTTCCCGCTCGCCTTCGAGTTCGGCGACGGCGGCCGCGTGGTCGCCATGCTCGGGCTGCTCATCAGCTGCTGCGCGGCCGGCTGGGGCGTGATGGCCGCCCGCCGCGTCGGATACACCTGGCCGGGCCTGCCGCCCCGCGGCTCCGGCCGCCGCCCCGACTGGCGGTACGTGGCGCTGTACGCGGCCGTCGCCGTGGCCCTGGTCTCGCTGGCCGTATGGCGCGTCGCCCGGCTGCGGTAAAGGGCCTCCGAGCCCTTACCATCGACATGTGAGCACCACAGGGATCGCCTTCCTCAAGGGACACGGAACCGAGAACGACTTCGTGATCCTCCCCGACCCCGACGGGCAGCTGGAGCTGTCCCCGGCGGCCGTCGCCCGGCTGTGCGACCGGCGGGCCGGCATCGGCGCGGACGGCGTGCTGCGGGTCGTACGGTCCGCAGCGCACCCCGAGGCGCGTCCGATGGCGGACACCGCCGAGTGGTTCATGGACTACCGCAACAGCGACGGCTCCGTAGCCGAGATGTGCGGCAACGGCGTGCGCGTCTTCGCGCGCTACCTCCAGCGCGCCGGTCTCGTCGGGGCGGGCGACCTCGCCATCGCCACGCGCGCGGGCGTGCGCGCGGTGCACATCGCCAAGGACGACGCCGACGGCGGTTTCGGCGACGTCACCGTGGGCATGGGCGCGGCGCGGCTCCCGGAGGGCGATGTCACCGTGGCGGTCGGGGACCTCCGCTGGCCCGCCCGCAACGTGAACATGGGCAACCCGCACGCGATCTCCTTCATCGGCGATCTCGCCGAGGCGGGCGACCTGCTCACCGCCCCCGTCGTCAGCCCGGCCGCCGCCTACCCGGACGGCGCCAACGTCGAGTTCGTCGTCGACCGCGGCCCGCGCCACGTCGAGATGCGCGTGCACGAGCGCGGCTCCGGCGAGACCCGGTCCTGCGGTACGGGCGCGTGCGCCGTCATGGTCGCCGCCGCCCGCCGCGACGGCGTCGACCCGTACGTCACCGGGATGCCCGTCACGTACACCGTGGACGTGCCGGGCGGGCGGCTGCTGATCGCCGAGAACCCGGACGGGACCATCGAGATGACCGGCCCCGCCGTGATCGTCGCCGAGGGGTTCCTCGACCCGGCGTGGCTGGATTCGGCGCTCGCCTCCTGAAGCCCTCTTCCCCGTCCGCGTCGCACCGGGCCGCGCCCGTGTACCAGGCGAACAACGCCGGGCGCACCACTTGTTCGCTCGAATGGGTGATCCGTTTCACTCTGGGCGAGAGCCGGTGAGCGGTGCGTGATGGGGTCGGTAGCATCAATCACCGGCCCGGAGGCGCCAGCCGACCGCCGGTCGACGCTGCCGGAGGTGCGCATGGGCGCAGAGGCCACGAACCACGCCGCTCCCGGCCGCAGGCGCGGCCGCCCCCGCATCGATCTGAGACGGCTCGGGCGCGCGGCGCTCAGCGGACCCGGATCGCGCGACGGGCTGCCCGACGCCATCGACCACGTCGCCAAGGCGCACCGCGGCCACCATCCCGGCGCCGACCTCGATGTGCTGCGCCAGGCGTACGTACTCGCCGAGTCCTCGCACCGCGGCCAGACGCGCAAGAGCGGCGAGCCGTACATCACCCACCCGCTGGCCGTGACCCTCATCCTCGCCGAACTCGGCGCGGAGACCACCACCTTGACCGCCTCCCTGCTCCACGACACGGTCGAGGACACTGAGGTGACGCTCGATCAGGTGCGGGAGCAGTTCGGCGAGGAGGTGCGCTATCTGGTCGATGGCGTCACCAAACTGGAGAAGGTCGACTACGGAGCGGCGGCCGAGCCGGAGACGTTCCGCAAGATGCTCGTCGCCACCGGAAACGACGTCCGCGTCATGTCCATCAAGCTCGCCGACCGGCTGCACAACATGCGCACGCTCGGCGTGATGCGCCCCGAGAAGCAGGCCCGTATCGCGCGCGTCACCCGCGACGTCCTCATCCCGCTCGCCGAACGGCTCGGCGTGCAGGCGCTGAAAAGCGAGTTGGAGGACCTGGTCTTCGCGATCCTGCACCCCGAGGAGTACGCCCGCACCCGCGACCTGGTCACCGCCCACGCGGCCCGCGAAGACCCCCTGGAGGCCACCGCCGCCGGCCTGCGGTCCGTGCTGCGCGAGGCGGGCATCGCGGCTGAAGTCCACGTCCGGCCACGGCACTTCGTCTCCGTGCACCGGGTGCTGCTCGGCCGGGGCCAGCTGACCGGGGCCGACTTCGGACGGGTGCTCGTCCTCGTGGCGGAGGACGCCGACTGCTACGCCGTCCTCGGCGAGCTGCACACCTGCTTCACGCCGGTCGTCTCCGAGTTCAAGGACTTCATCGCGGTACCGAAGTTCAACCTCTACCAGTCCCTGCACACCGCGGTCGCCGGGCCCGGCGGCGAGGTCGCCGAAGTCCTCATCCGCACACACCGGATGCACCGGGTCGCCGAGACCGGGGTGATCGCCCTCGGCAACCCCTACGCCGCGGCCGAGGGGCCCGCCCGCCCGGCGCCGGACGGCGAGCGCGAGGACCCCACCCGCCCCGGCTGGCTCTCCCGCCTCCTCGACTGGCAGCGCGCCACCCCCGACCCCGACACCTTCTGGACCTCGCTCCGCGCCGACCTCGCCCAGGACCGCGAGGTCACGGTCTTTCGGGCGGACGGCGGCACGCTCGGCCTGCCGGACGGCGCGAGCTGCGTGGACGCCGCGTACGCGCAGCACGGCGAGGCCGCCCACGCGTGCATCGGCGCGCGCGTCAACGGCCGCCTGGCGACGCTCAGTACGGTCCTGCGCGACGGCGACACCCTGCACCTGCTGATGTCCCGCGACGCCTCCTCCGGGCCCTCCCCGGACTGGCTGGAGCACGCCCGTACGCCCGCCGCGCGGATCGCCATCGGGCGCTGGCTGGCCGCCCACCCGACGCCGGACCCGACCGCCCCGCGCGTGCCGTCGGTGCGGCCCGGCGGCCGTCCGAGCAAGCCGGGCGCCGAGGGCGAGGACCGGCCCGCCGACGGGGAGCGGCGGCCGGCGAGCTGCCCCGCCGCCGTCACCGCCCGGGGGGACGCGGCCGTGCGGCTCGCGGGGTGCTGCACGCCCGTACCGCCGGACGAGATCACCGGCTTCGCGGTCCGCGGCGGCGTCGTCACCGTGCACCGCGCGCACTGCCCGGCCGTCGGCCGGATGTCCGCCGCCGGGCGCGCCCCCGTGGGCGTCCGCTGGGACGGTGCGCGGGACGAGGAGAGCCACGGCTACCGCGTCACCCTCCTCGCCGAGTCCTTCAGCCGCCCGCATCTGCTCGCCGACCTCACCGAGGCCATCGCGGCGGCGGGCGCGGCCGTCGTGTCGGCCGCCGTCGAGGCCCCCCGCGAGCAGCGGGTCCGCCATACGTACACGCTCCAACTGCCCGCCGCCGCGCAGCTCCCGGAGCTGATGCGGGCCATGCGCCGGGTGGCCGGGGTCTACGACGTGACGCGCGCGGTGCGGCAGGTGGCGGCGGCCGGGTCGTAAGGGGCGGGGCAGCCCGCCGCTTCCGGCGGCAAGGCGGTCCGCCCGGCACGCTCGTACGGGTGGGATCATGCCGCGCCGCCCGCGGCCGCGGCCCGCGCGCTGGTACCGGTTGACGCATGCCGCACACAGCCGGGGAACGCGCCCCGAAGCCGCGGGGGGCACGCGCCCCGGCGCGCCGCACCGCCCGTACGCTCCTCACCGCAGCCCTCATGGTCGCCCTCGTCGCGGCCGCGAGCCCGTCCTCCCAGACGCCGTCCGACGGGCCCCAGCGGGGGATCGGCGACCCGCTCTTCCCGGGGCTCGGCAACCCCGGATACGACGTCGCCGCCTACGACATCTCCTTCGACTACCACGGCAACGACCGGCCGCTGGACGCCGTCACCACCATCGACGCCCGCGCCACCGACCGGCTGCGCACCCTCAACCTGGACTTCTCGCACGGCACCGTGCGCTCCGTGGACGTCGACGGCAGCCCCGCCCGCTTCGCCTCCGCCGGCGAGGACCTCGTCGTGACCCCCGCCCGCCCGGTACGGCCCGGCGAGCACGTGCGCGTCACCGTCCGGCACACCAGCGACCCGCGCGGCGGCGCGGGCGGCGGCTGGGTGCGCACCCGCGACGGGCTGGCCATGGCCAACCAGGCCGACGTCGCCCACGAGGTCTTCCCCTGCAACGACCACCCCTCCGACAAGGCGCTCTTCACCTTCCACGTCACCGCGCCCAAGGCCCTCACGGTCGTCGCGAACGGGCTCCCGGCCGGCCGCACGAGCCGGGGTGCGGCCACCACCTGGACGTACACCTCGGCGCATCCCGTCGCCACCGAGCTCACCCAGGTCTCCATCGGCCGCTCCGCCGTCCTGCGTCGCACCGGGCCGCACGGGCTGCCCGTCCGGGACGTGGTGCCCGCCGCCGACCGGAAGCGGTTCGGGAAGCGGCTGGCCCGGACGACGGAGCAGCTGGCGTGGCTGAAGGGGAAGGTGGGGCGGTACCCCTTCGAGACGTACGGGCTGCTGATCGCCGACGCGAACACCGGCTTCGAGCTGGAGACCCAGACGCTGTCCCTCTTCGAACGGCGGCTGTTCACCGACGCCGCCGCCTACCCCGCCTGGTACGTCGACTCGCTGATGGTCCACGAGCTGGCGCACCAGTGGTTCGGCGACAGCGTCAGCCCGCGCCGCTGGTCCGACGTCTGGCTCAATGAATCCCACGCCACCTGGTACGAGGCGCTGTACGCGCAGGAGAAGGCCAGGAAGTCGCTGACCGCGCGGATGCGCGCCGCGTACGGCAACTCGGACGCCTGGCGCGCCGCGGGCGGCCCGCCCGCCGCCCCCAAGGCCTCCGCCCCCGGCAAGAAAATCAGCATCTTCCGCCCGGTCGTCTACGACGGCAGCGCGCTCGTCCTCTACGCGCTGCGCCAGGAGATCGGCGCGCCCGCCTTCGCCCGGCTGGAGCGGGCCTGGGTCGCGCTGCACCGCGACTCCGACGCCTCCACGGCCGACTTCACCGCCCTCGCCTCCCGGATCGCCGGGCGTGATCTCAGCGGATTCCTGCACCCCTGGCTGTACGGGGCCAAGACCCCTCCCATGCCCGGCCACCCGGACTGGAAGGCCGCCCGTAAACCCGCGTGACGCCCCCGGCCCGGCATGGGACCATCGATGACGTCGGCGAAGCGGCCGGTCCCGGGAATCCGCCGGGCCTCCCGCGCGTTGTGCCAGATGAGATTCCCTACACGTAAAGGATCAAATGACCTCCTCTTCTTCCCTTTCCCAGGACCGGCAGGACCGCCAGGACGCGTACGACGCCCCGGACGCGCAGAACCGGCAGAGCCTCCCGGAGAGCCTTCGGGCCGACGCCCTGATGGAAGAGGACGTCGCCTGGAGCCACGAGATCGACGGGGAGCGCGACGGCGATCAGTACGACCGCTCCGAGCGGGCCGCGCTGCGCCGCGTCGCCGGACTCTCCACCGAGCTGGAGGACGTCACCGAGGTCGAGTACCGGCAGCTGCGCCTGGAGCGCGTGGTGCTGGTCGGCGTCTGGACGTCCGGCACCGCTCAGGACGCGGACAACTCCCTCGCGGAGCTGGCCGCCCTTGCGGAGACGGCGGGCGCGCTCGTCCTCGACGGCGTCGTGCAGCGCCGCGACAAGCCCGACCCGGCCACGTACATCGGCTCGGGCAAGGCCCAGGAGCTGCGCGACATCGTGCTGGAGAGCGGGGCGGACACCGTCGTGTGCGACGGTGAGCTCAGCCCCGGCCAGCTCATCCACCTCGAAGACGTCGTCAAGGTCAAGGTCGTCGACCGCACCGCCCTGATCCTCGACATCTTCGCCCAGCACGCCAAGTCGCGGGAGGGCAAGGCGCAGGTCGCGCTCGCCCAGATGCAGTACATGCTGCCCAGGCTGCGCGGCTGGGGCCAGTCGCTGTCCCGGCAGATGGGCGGCGGCGGTTCGTCGGGCTCCGGCGGCGGCATGGCCACCCGCGGTCCCGGTGAGACCAAGATCGAGACCGACCGGCGCCGCATCCGCGAGAAGATGGCGAAGATGCGCCGGGAGATCGCGGACATGAAGACCGGCCGCGACATCAAGCGGCAGGAGCGGCGGCGCAACAAGGTGCCGTCCGTGGCCATCGCCGGTTACACCAACGCGGGCAAGTCCTCGCTGCTCAACCGGCTGACGGGCGCGGGCGTCCTGGTGGAGAACGCGCTGTTCGCCACGTTGGACCCGACCGTGCGCCGGGCCGAGACGCCCAGCGGGCGGCTCTACACGCTGGCCGACACCGTCGGCTTCGTCCGGCATCTGCCGCACCACCTCGTCGAGGCGTTCCGCTCCACGATGGAGGAGGTCGGCGACTCCGACCTCATCCTGCACGTGGTGGACGGCTCGCACCCCGCGCCGGACGAGCAGCTGGCGGCCGTGCGCGAGGTGATCCGCGACGTCGGCGCGGTGGACGTGCCCGAGATCGTGGTGATCAACAAGGCGGACGCGGCCGACCCGGTCGCCCTCCAGCGGCTGCTGCGCATCGAGAAGCACGCCATCGCGGTGTCGGCGCGCACGGGCGAGGGCATCGAGCGGCTGCTCGCGCTCATCGACGAGCAGCTGCCGCGGCCCGAGGTCGAGATCGAGGCGCTCGTGCCGTACACGCATGGGGCGCTGGTCGCGCGGGCGCACGCCGACGGCGAGGTCATCTCCGAGGAGCACACGGAGACGGGCACGCTGCTCAAGGCGCGCGTCCATGAGGAGCTGGCCGCCGATCTCCAGCCGTACGTGCCCGCTTCCGCGTAGCGCGACGTTGCCCGTACGAGCCTCATACGGAAAGGAGCCCGGCCCCCACACCGTGGGGGCCGGGCTCCTTTCCCGTTGCCGAACGGTCAGCGGTTCGCGAACTTCCTGCTGATCGCGTCGTAGAGGCCCTTGGCCTCGGGGCCGAGCCGCGGACCCGCCAGCCACGTGCTCGTGGCCGGGCCGATCGAGGTGTTGGAGACCAGCGCCAGCTTGCCGTCCGCGCCCCGCGCGAACCAGCCGCCGCCGGACGAACCGCCCGTCATCGTGCAGCCGATGCGGTACATCGTCGGCTGCTCGGCCCGCAGGGTCAGCCGGCCCGGCTTGTCGATGCAGTCGTACATCTTCTGGCCGTCGAACGGCGGCGCGGCCGGGTAGCCCCAGGCGCCCATGCTGGAGATCTCCGGCGCCTTCGGGGCGTCGAAGTCCACCGGGAGCGCCGTCCCGACCGTCTCCTCCAGCGACTTGCCGGTGCCGTTCTCCTGCTTCACGTGCAGCACCGAGAAGTCGTACGGCGCGCCCGCGCCGCCGGACTCCGCGCCCTGCGAGATCCACTGCGAGGAGGTCTGCGCCCAGTCGGCCCACCACACGCCGTACGGAGCGACGTCCTGCTCCGGGGCGGCGTTCAGCTGCGAGGCCGGCAGGCCCTTGTTGTTGTACGCGGGGACGAAGGCGATGTTGCGGTACCAGCCGCCCTTCTTGCCGGCGTGCACGCAGTGGCCGGCCGTCCACACCATGTTGGACTTGCCGGGGTGCGCGGGGTCCTTCACGACCGTCGCCGAGCAGACCATGTGGCCCTGGGGGCTGTCGAAGAAGACCTTGCCGACCGGGGCCGCGTTCCGCGTGTACGGCAGGCCGACGGGCTTGGCCTGCACCGGGCTGGGCTCGGGGTCGGTGGTGCCCTGGTCGTCCGAGAAGTCCTTCGTGCCGAGCGTCTTGTCGCTCGTGTGCGCGTCCTTCATCGTCTCGGGCTTCCAGTGGCCCTTGATGATGGGGTTGACGAAGTCCCGCGCCTCACGCAGCCAGTCGTCCTTGCTCCAGTTCTTCCAGGCGCCGTTCTTCCACTTGTCGAGGTCCTTCAGGGACGTCGGCAGGTCCTTGGGCAGCTTGAAGCCGCCGGACTTGTCCCCCTGGTCGGCCGACGCGGAGGCGCTGTCGCTGCCTGCCGCCTTGTCGTCGGACGGGCCGCAGGCGGTGGCGGTCAGCGCGAGTACGGCGGCCAGCGCTGCCGAGGCCAGCACTGGGCGGCGGATGGATGACATGGAGTGGGCTCCCCGTGTTGATCTTTTGTTCTGCGTGCGTGATGTGAACTTGTCATGCCTGGCCGGCACGTCCGTCCCGGCGTGGGGACAGAGGGCCACAACTATGCCGGTGCGGTGGGAGACGGCCGAGAGCGGGTCCTCGGTTCCGCTGCCAAGGATCTTGCTCCGGGCCGTGATCCGTGGCCCGCGACGTCGTTGGTACATACGGGGGACAGCCGACCGGCGTTCAGCAGCAGGTCCAGCAGCAGGAGGACACAGAGTCGTGGCCTTGACCCAGCTCCCGGTGACGCAACCGTCCGTTGCTCAGGAACCCGCGGCTCCGGAATCCGCCGCCCAAGAGACTGCCGCCCAAGAGTCCGCCGCCCAAGAGGTTGTCGCCCCAGAGGCCGCCGCCCAAGAATCCGCCGCTCCAGAAGGGGCGCACGAATCCATCCTGCGGCGTCAGTCGTCACGGGAGTCCGCGGCGCGTACGTACGCCCGCTCGCTGCCCATCGTGCCGGTGCGCGCGCGGGGCCTGACGATCGAGGGCGCGGACGGCCGCCGGTACTTGGACTGCCTCTCCGGCGCGGGCTCGCTGGCGCTCGGCCACAACCACCCCGTGGTCCTGGAGGCCATCCGCGGCGTGCTCGACTCGGGGGCGCCCCTGCACGTACTGGACCTGGCCACCCCGGTGAAGGACGCCTTCACCAGCGAACTGTTCGCCACCCTGCCGCCCGGACTCGCCGACTCCGCGCGCATCCAGTTCTGCGGACCCGCCGGTACGGACGCGGTCGAGGCCGCGCTCAAGCTCGTACGGACCGCCACCGGGCGCGACGGGCTGCTCGCCTTCTCCGGCGCGTACCACGGGATGACGGCGGGGGCGCTCGCCGTCTCCGGGGGAGCGCACAGCGCGCGCGTGACCCGGCTGCCCTATCCGCAGGACTACCGCTGCCCGTTCGGGACCGGCGGCGAGCAGGGCGCGCGGCTGGCGGCGCGCTGGACCGAATCCCTCCTGGACGACCCCAAGAGCGGGGTGAGCACGCCCGCCGGGATGATCGTCGAACCCGTGCAGGGCGAGGGCGGGGTGATCCCCGCGCCGGACGGCTGGCTGCGCCGGATGCGCGAGATCACCGCCGACCGGGGCATCCCGCTCATCGCCGACGAGGTCCAGACGGGGGTCGGGCGCACGGGAGCCTTCTGGGCGGTCGAGCACAGCGGCGTCGTCCCCGACGTGATGGTCCTGTCCAAAGCCATCGGCGGCAGCCTCCCGCTCGCGGTCATCGTCTACCGCGAGGAACTCGACACCTGGCGGCCCGGCGCCCACGCCGGCACCTTCCGCGGCAACCAGCTCGCCATGGCGGCCGGCACGGCGACCTTGAAGTACGTGCGCGAGAACGGGCTCGCCGAGCGCGCCGCCCAGCTCGGCGAGCGCATGACGGCCCAGCTGCGCGGGCTCGGGGACGAGTACGAGCGGATCGGCGACGTGCGGGGCCGGGGGCTCATGATCGGCGTCGAATTCGTCGATCCGGGCGTGGGCCGTGATGGAGCCGGGGCCGGGGATGGAACCGGGGACGGAGGGGGCGGAGACGGCAGCGTGGACGGGGGCCCGATCGAGGACGGGCGCCCGATCCAGGACGGGGGCTCGGTCGAGGACGGGGCGCGGCCCCACCCGGCCGATCCCGTGCTCGCGGCCGCGGTCCAGCGGGAGTGCCTGCGCCGCGGGCTGATCGTCGAACTCGGCGGACGCCACGCCGGCGTGGTCCGCCTGCTGCCGCCGCTCACCATCAGCGACGAACAGGCGGAAGCGGTCCTCGACCGGCTCGCCGACGCCGTCGCGGCGGCCGACGCCGCCATTCAGCGCCCGCATCGCGGCAGTACGAAGCAGTAGAGCGGTAGCAGTACGCCGCCGCGGACACGAGGCCACGGACACGGCGCCACCAGACACGGCGCCCCGGATACGACGCCGCACAGACGACGCGGCAGCAAGACCTAACAGCACATCGTGACGACCAGACGACCAGACGTGACGACATGACGACATCGCGAGGCAGAACTCAGTGAACGCATCTCCCGGAAACGGTGCGTCCGCCGCCGTGGCCCCGTCGGTACCGCGACAGGGCCGCCGCTCCGATGCGGCGGCCCCCGAGCGCCGCCAACCCGCATCGGCCGATCCGCTCGAACACCCCGATCCGTACGGCGCCGCCGACGCCGCGGCCGTCGAGAACCTGCTGCGCTGCTGGGTGCGCGAGAACGGCACCGCGCGCCCGGACCGCGACACCCTGGACCTGCCGCTCACCGCGAGCGGCACCGTGCTGCACGTACCCGTGCGGTACTGGTCGGCCACCGGCTGGCACCGCTTCGGGCCTACCACGCTCCAGGGCAGCCCGGCCGGGGCCCCGCCCGTCGACGCGGTCACCGTGGCCGCGCTGCTCGGCCGTGAGGCCGCGCACCGCGCCGCCCTGGAGGGCCGCGCCCCCGCCACCGAGGGCGCCGAACTCGTCGGCCGCGTCGCCGACTCCACCCGCCGCACCGCGGAGTTCATCGCGGAGCGGCGCGCGGCCCCCGCCGACCCCACGACGGGCGACCTCTTCCTCACCGCCGAGCAGTCCCTCCTCCTCGGCCACCCCCTCCACCCCACCCCCAAGAGCCGCGAGGGCCTCTCCGACACCGAAGCCCGCCTCTACTCGCCCGAGCTGCGCGGCTCCTTCCCCCTGCACTGGCTGGCCGTACACCGCTCCGTACTCGCCTCCGACTCCGCCTGGACCGAGCGCGGCCGGGCCGTCACCGCCGCCCGCCTCACCGCCCGGCTGGCCGGTCCCGGACTCGAACTGCCCGCCGAGAGCGCCGCCCTCCCGCTCCACCCGTGGCAGGCCCGCGAGATCCGCAACCGCCCCGCCGTCGCCGCGCTCCTCGACGCGGGGCTGCTGCACGACCTCGGCCCGCACGGCGAGCCCTGGCACCCCACCTCCTCCGTGCGGACCGTGCACCGCCCCGGCTCCGCCGCGATGCTGAAGCTCTCGCTCGGGCTGCGCATCACCAACTCCCGCCGGGAGAACCTCCGCAAGGAGCTGCGGCGCGGCGTCGAGGTCCACCGGCTGCTCCGCAGCGGCGTCGCGGCGCGCTGGCGTGCGGCCTGCCCCGCCGGGCCCGGCTTCGACATCGTCCGCGACCCCGCCTGGCTCGCGGTGGACTCGCCCGACGGCGAGCCGCTGCCCGGCCTCGACGCCGTCATCCGACACAACCCCTTCGGGCCCGGCGACGACGCCGTATGCGTGGCCGGGCTCGCCTCGCCCCGGCCCTGGCCCGGCCTGCCGGACCCGTCGGCCATGCGCTCCCGGCTCGCCTTCATCGTCGCCCGGCTCGTCGCGCGCACCGGCAGACCCGCGGGCGCCGTCGCCGCCGAGTGGTTCCTGCGGTACCTGGAAACGGTCGTACGGCCGGTGCTCTGGCTCGACGGCGAGGCCGGAATCGCCCTGGAGGCGCACCAGCAGAACACCCTCGTGCTCCTGGACGGCGACGGCTGGCCGGCCGGCGGCCGCTACCGCGACAACCAGGGCTACTACTTCCGCGAGTCCCGCCGGGAGGAACTGGAGCGCAGGCTGCCCGGCATCGGCGGCCTGAGCGACACCTTCGTGGCCGACGACGTCGCCGACGAGCGCTTCGCCTACTACCTCGGCATCAACAACGTCCTCGGCCTGATCGGCGCCTTCGGCGCACAGCGCCTCGCCGACGAGCAGATTCTGCTGGCCGGCTTCCGCCGCTTCCTGCGCGACGCGGCCACCGGCCCCGCCGCCACCCGCTCGCCGCTGCCCGCCCTCCTCCTGGAGACCACGGGCCTGCGCTGCAAGGCCAATCTGCTGACCCGGCTGCGCGGGCTCGACGAGCTGGTGGGCCCGGTCGACACCCAGTCCGTCTACGTCACCATCGCCAACCCCCTTGTCACATCCGCCTCTTCAACCGCACCGGGGGCGCCTGCGAAGCACCGCACCACCCCTGGCGCACCCTCCTCGCCTCCTCCGCCCTCCGCGCCTGCCGCCTCAACCGGCCCCTCCGCCTCCACTGCCCCCTCCGCCCCGCCGACCGCGGGCTGACCGCGGGCTCCCGAGCACCCGGCCATGCCCCCTGACCCCTGCCCACCCCGGAAGGAGAGCGCCGCCGTGCAGCAGCCCATCGACTCAAGCACCGGCACCACCATCGACCCCGACCCCGACCCTGACCTCGGCTCCGATCCCGACGCCGACGACACCATCGACCTGAACCTGTCCGAGGAGCTGGCGGCTTTCATCACCCCCGACCGCCCCGGCCCCGAGGGGCCCCTCAGCCCGCCGGACAGCCCCGACCTGCTACGCAGCTCCGATGCACTCGACAGCACCGACCTGCTCGACGGGCTCGCCTCATGGGGGCCCGTCGGCACCGACGCGGGCCCCTTCCAGCTCGTTCCCGTACGCCTCGAACGCGACCTGCGCCTCCTCACCGGCTGGATGAACGACCCGGCCGTAGCCGCCTTCTGGGAGCTCGCGGGCCCCGCCGAGACCACCGCGGCCCATGTCCGGTCCCAGCTCGACGGCGACGGGCGCAGCGTGCCCTGCCTCGGCGTACTCGCCGGGGCGCCCATGAGCTACTGGGAGGTGTACCGCGCCGATCTCGACCCGGTCGCCCGCTACTACCCGGCCAGACCGCACGACACCGGTCTCCACCTGCTCATCGGCGCGGTCGCCCAACGCGGCCGCGGGCTCGGCACCACCCTGCTCCGGGCCGTGGCCGACCACGTCCTGGACCACCGTCCCTCCTGCGCCCGGATCATCGCCGAACCGGACCTCCGCAACACCCCCTCCGTGGCCGCCTTCCTCGGCGCGGGCTTCCGCTTCTCCGCCGAGCTGGAACTTCCCGGCAAACGCGCGGCCCTGATGATCCGCGACCGCTCCCTCTGCGACGTCCTGTGACACGCCCCGTGATCCCACACCCGGCCCCCGCACGGGCCCCGCGACTCATATCTCCGCCTGGCGCGTCCAGGTTTCGCACCCGAGGAGTCCCCTCATGCCTCCTTTGCCCCGTCCCTCACAGTCAGCCTGGCATCACGCCTCCCGCGACCTCCTCGCCAAGCTCCTCGCCGAGCTGAGCTACGAAGGCGTACTCACCCCCGAGCCGGACGGCGCGGCCCAGGACGGGCAGCCCCAGAGTGGGCAGCCCCAGGGCGGCGCGGCGGCGTACCGTCCCTACCGGCTCCCCGTGGCCGAGCAGGTCACCTACCGCTTCCGCGCCCGCCGCGGTGCGTACGGACACTGGCGCGTGGAGCCGGGCTCCATCACCCCGCACGGCGACGTGCTCCGATTCCTCGCCGAGGCCCACGACACCGTGCTGGACCTCACCGGGGACACCACCGGCCACCTCGTCCGCGAGCTCACCGCCACCCTCGCAGCGGACGTCCGACTGAGCACCACCGCCCTCTCCGCACCCGCCCTCGCCGATCTGGGCTACGCCGACCTCGAAGGCCACCAGACCGGCCATCCCTGGCTCATCGCCAACAAGGGACGCTTCGGCTTCTCGGCCTCCGACGCCGCCCACTGGACGCCGGAGGCCCGCGTGCCCCAACGCCTGCCGTGGCTCGCCGTCCACCGCGACCTCGCCCGCTACCGAGGCGTCCCCGCCCTCGCCACCCCCGATCTCCTCTACCGCGACGAACTCGAACCCGGCACGCGCGCCGCCTTCGCCCGCACCATCTCCGACCAGGGCCGCGACCCCGCCGACTACCTCTGGCTCCCCGTCCATCCCTGGCAGTGGGACGAGACCATCGCGCCCCTCTTCGCCCCGCATCTCGCCGACGCCACCATCATCCCCCTGCCCACTGACAACGACCTCCGGCTGCCCCAGCAGTCGATCCGCACGTTCCTCAACACCAGCCGTCCGTACGCCCGTACGGTCAAGCTCCCGCTGTCCATCCTCAACACCCTCGTCTGGCGCGGCCTGCCCACCGAACGCACCCTCGCCGCCCCCGCCGTGACCGCCTGGGTGCACTCCCTCCGCGACGCCGACGAGTTCCTCCGCGACGAGACCCGCGTGATCCTCCTCGGCGAAACGGCCTCCGTCACCGTCGAACACCCCTTGTACGACCGGCTCCCCGGCGTCCCGTACCAGTACAAGGAACTGCTCGGCTGCATCTGGCGCGAGCCCCTCACGCCGCAGCTCGCGCCGGGCGAGCGCGCCCGTACCCTCGCGGCCCTGCTGCACACCGACGCCGGCGGACGGTCCGTCACCGCGGAACTGGTGCACCGCTCCGGGCTGCCGCCGGCCGTCTGGCTGCGCCGCCTCTTCGCCGCCCTGCTGCCGCCCCTGCTGCGGTTCCTCTACCGCTACGGCACGGTCTTCTCCCCGCACGGCGAGAACGCCATCGTCGTCTTCGACGACCACGACGTCCCCGTACGTCTCGCGGTCAAGGACTTCGTCGACGACGTCAACATCAGCGCCCAGCCGCTTCCCGAGCACGACGGAATGCCCGCCGACGTCCGCTCGGTGCTGCTCACCGAACCGCCCGCCTTTCTCACCCAGTTCATCCACGCGGGTCTTTTCGTCGGCGTATTCCGCTATCTCGCGCCGCTCTGCGCCGACCAATTGGGCGTTCCCGAAGCCGAGTTCTGGGCGCTCGTACGGGCCGAGATCCTCCGCCACCACGAGCGCTTTCCCGAGGGCAAGGAGCGCTATGAGACCTTCGATCTGCTGACGCCCCGCATCGCACGCCTCTGCCTCAACCGCAACCGGCTCCATCTCGACGGGTACCGCGACCGACCGAAACGCCCGCACGCGGCCGTGCACGGAACCGTCTCCAACCCCCTGCACGCACCGTGACCGCCGCTTCCGGCCGGAGGGGAGCGTGGACGGCGATGTCAGTGCCGCACCGTAGGGTGTCAGGGCTATGACGACGAAGCCCTCCCTCCCCGATCTGCTGCACGCCGCCGTCACCGCCGTGGGCGGCACGGAGCGCCCCGGACAGGTCACCATGGCCGAAGCCGTCGCCGAGGCCGTGGACGACAACGCCCACCTGCTGGTGCAGGCGGGCACCGGCACCGGCAAGTCCCTCGGCTATCTGGTGCCGGCCCTCGCGCACGGCGAGCGCGTGGTGGTCGCCACCGCGACGCTCGCCCTCCAGCGGCAGCTGGTCGAGCGGGACCTGCCCCGCACGGTCGACGCGCTGCACCCGCTGCTGCGCCGCCGCCCCGAGTTCGCGATGCTCAAGGGCCGCTCGAACTACATGTGCCTGCACCGGCTCCACGAGGGGGTGCCGCAGGAGGAGGAAGAGGGGCTCTTCGACCCGTTCGAGTCGGCCACCCCCACCAGCAAGCTCGGCAAGGACCTGCTGCGGCTGCGCGACTGGTCCTCGGACACCGAGACCGGCGACCGCGACGACCTGACGCCGGGCGTCTCCGACCGCGCCTGGTCCCAGGTATCCGTGACCTCCCGCGAGTGCCTGGGCGCAAGCAAGTGCGCGTACGGCGCGGAGTGCTTCGCCGAGGCCGCCAGGGAGCGCGCCAAGCTCGCCGACGTCGTCGTCACCAACCACGCGCTCCTCGCCATCGATGCCATCGAGGGCGCGCCGGTGCTGCCCAGCCACGAGGTGCTGATCGTCGACGAGGCCCATGAGCTGGTCTCCCGCGTCACCGGCGTGGCCACCGGCGAGCTCACTCCGGGCCAGGTCAACCGGGCCGTCCGGCGCGCCGCCAAGCTCGTGAACGAGAAGGCCGCCGACGCCCTCCAGACCGCCGCGGAGTCCTTCGAGCGCATCATGGAGCTCGCCCTGCCGGGCCGCCTGGAGGAGATCCCCGAGGACCTGGGCTACGCCCTGATGTCGCTGCGCGACGCCGCGCGCACGGTGATCTCGGCGATCGGCGCCACGCGGGACAAGTCGGTCCAGGACGAGGACGCCGTGCGCAAGCAGGCGCTCGCCGCCGTGGAGAACGTCCACGGGGTCGCCGAGCGGATCGTGGAGGGCTCCGAGTACGACGTCGTCTGGTACGAGCGCCACGACCGGTTCGGGGCGTCCCTGCGGGTGGCTCCGCTGTCGGTCTCCGGGCTGCTCCGGGAGAAGCTCTTCAGCGAGCGCTCCGTGGTGCTCACCTCGGCGACGCTCAAGCTGGGCGGCGACTTCAACGGGGTCGGCGCGTCGCTGGGGCTCGCCCCCGAGGGCACCGGGGGCGACGACGTACCGCAGTGGAAGGGCATCGACGTCGGGTCGCCCTTCGACTACCCCAAGCAGGGCATCCTCTACGTCGCCAGACACCTCTCCCAGCCCGGCCGGGAGGGCAGCCGCACCGACATGCTCGACGAGCTGGCGGAGCTGGTGGAGGCCGCCGGGGGCCGGACGCTGGGCCTGTTCTCCTCGATGCGGGCCGCCCAGGGCGCGGCGGAGGCGATGCGCGGCCGGCTCGACATGCCGATCCTGCTCCAGGGCGAGGAGACGCTGGGCGAGCTGATCCGCGCCTTCGCCACGGACGCCCGTACGTGCCTGTTCGGCACTCTGTCGCTCTGGCAGGGCGTGGACGTGCCCGGTGTGAACTGCCAGCTGGTCGTCATGGACCGGGTGCCCTTCCCGCGCCCCGACGACCCGCTGATGAGCGCCCGGCAGAAGGCGGTGGAGGAGGCCGGCGGCAACGGTTTCATGGCGGTCGCCGCGACCCACGCGGCGCTGCTGATGGCGCAGGGTGCCGGCCGGCTCGTGCGGGCCTCCGGGGACCGCGGCGTGGTGGCGGTGCTCGACCCGCGGCTGGCCACGGCCCGCTACGGCAGTTTCCTGCGGGCCTCCATGCCGGACTTCTGGTACACGACGGACCGCAATCAGGCGCGCCGCTCACTGGCCGCCATCGACGCGGCCGCGAAGGCGGCGGACGGGGCGCGGGCGGCGGGGGAGTAGTCCGCTACGGGCGGGCCCGCCGCCGGGGCCGTCAGCGCCCTGTCACCAGGGCCCCGTCACAGGGCCCCGGAACCGGCGCAGTGGTTCCGGGGCCGGTCTCTCGGTGCGCCCTCACACACGCCGCAGCACCGCGACCACCTTGCCCAGGATGGTCGCCTCATCACCGGGGATGGGCTGATAGGCGGCGTTGTGCGGGAGCAGCCACACGTGGTTGTCCTCGCGCTTGAAGCGCTTGACCGTGGCCTCGCCGTCCAGCATGGCGGCCACGATGTCGCCGTTCTCCGCGACCGGCTGGCGGCGCACGGTCACCCAGTCGCCGTCGCAGATCGCGGCCTCGACCATGGAGTCGCCGACGACCTTGAGGACGAACAGCTCGCCGTCGCCCACCAGTTGGCGGGGGAGCGGGAAGACGTCCTCGACGGACTCCTCGGCCAGGATCGGGCCGCCCGCCGCGATCCGGCCGACCAGCGGCACGTACGACGCGGCCGGCTTGCCGGTGGTGTCGGTGGGCTGGCTGCTCGGCTGGTCCGAGCCGCGCACCTCGTACGCCCGCGGCCGGTGCGGGTCGCGACGCAGGAAGCCCTTGCGCTCCAGGGCCATGAGCTGGTGCGCCACCGAGGAGGTGCTCGACAGCCCGACCGCCTGGCCGATCTCGCGCATGGACGGTGGGTAGCCGCGGCGCTGGACGGAGTCCCGGATGACCTCGATCACGCGGCGCTGGCGGTCCGTGAGCCCCGAACTGTCGGCCCGGATTCCGGGGGGTCGGCCGGGTAGCGAGCGGGTGGGCTTCTGCCCTTCGGGATTCATGGTCCCCTCGTTCAGCGGATACGCCGTATCGAGTCGGCTCTGGGAGCGGTCCTGGGCGGTGATGGTCGCGCTGCCTGCGGTGGTGGTCACGTCGGCCCCTCTCGAAATGTTCTCCCTAGTTGGACAACGGTAGTTGCTTTCGAAAGGTTGCGCCAAACACACGTTCGAGTGAAATTTGGCAAATTGGCTGACGTGATCACGGGAATGGGTGTACGGCCATGCGGTAATTCACCCCAAGGCGGTACTCTTCGCCGCGAAGCTCATAACCAGGACAGAGGTCATCAGTCCGGGCATCCGAACCGGCGGTCGCGAGCGCCGGGCGAGTCCCGCCGCGCCGGGCCCCAGTGTGGCACCCTCGCCCCCGTGGAGCCGTGACCGGGTGGCTTCCCGTACTCTCTTGGATGCCGCCAAGGCGCGACACGCGCCGGGCGTAGTTGACCGCCAGACACCAGATCTAGTGGTTTGATGGGCGTCAGCCACCTACAAGTTGTGGTCCCCGGTCAATCTTGGCCGAGGGCATCACCTATGCTTGGGGCTGCTTCGGGGGATCCGCACGGACCCGCCGGAGCCCTTGGTCGTGCAGCTTTTTCGAGGGTGAGGAGGGTAGAGAGCCATGCACTGCCCCTTCTGCAGGCACCCCGACAGCCGCGTCGTCGACAGTCGGACCACGGATGACGGCTGCTCGATCCGCAGGCGTCGTCAGTGCCCGGACTGCTCCCGCAGGTTTACGACCGTGGAGACCGCGTCACTGATGGTGATCAAGCGGAGCGGGGTCACCGAGCCCTTCAGCCGCAACAAGGTCATCTCCGGAGTGCGCAAGGCGTGCCAGGGGCGGCCAGTCACCGAGGACGCCCTGGCCCAGCTCGGCCAGCGGGTCGAAGAGGCGGTCCGCGCCACCGGCAGCGCAGAGCTGTCCACCCACGACGTGGGACTCGCCATACTGGGCCCGCTCAAGGAGCTCGATCTCGTCGCGTACCTTCGGTTCGCGTCCGTGTATCAGGCATTCGACTCGCTCGAGGACTTCGAGTCCGCGGTCGCCGAGCTCCGTGAGCAGCGGTCCACCACGGACGCGGGCGGGCCCGCAGGGGACCTGGACGTCCCCGCGCCCGCCGCGGCCGCCGACTGAGCGGCCACCACACAGACCTGTCCGGGGCGCGCCGCGCACCCGGGCAAAAGACAGACACCGCGCCAAGGAAGAAATGGGCGCATTAGGGCGTTTTGCCCGTACAGGGAGGCGGAATGACAGAGACGGCGAGTGGCCCGGCACGTGGCTCCCGTTCCAAGGGAACCAAGGCGAGCAAGGGTCTGCGTATCGAGCGCATCCACACCACCCCCGGCGTGCACCCGTACGACGAGGTGGTCTGGGAGCGCCGTGACGTCGTCATGACCAACTGGCGCGACGGCTCGATCAACTTCGAGCAGCGTGGCGTCGAGTTCCCCGACTCCTGGTCGGTGAACGCGGTCAACATCGTCACCAGCAAGTACTTCCGCGGCGCGGTCGGCTCCCCCGACCGCGAGGCCAGCCTGAAGCAGCTCATCGACCGCGTGGTGCGCACGTACCGCGAGGCCGGCGAGAAGCACGGCTACTTCGCCTCCCCGGCGGACGCCGAGATTTTCGACCACGAGCTGACCTACGCGCTTCTGCACCAGGTCTTCAGCTTCAACTCGCCGGTCTGGTTCAACGTCGGCACCAAGCAGCCGCAGCAGGTCTCCGCCTGCTTCATCCTCTCCGTCGACGACTCCATGGACTCGATCCTGGACTGGTACAAGGAAGAGGGGATGATCTTCAAGGGCGGCTCCGGCGCCGGCCTGAACCTCTCCCGCATCCGTTCCTCCAAGGAACTGCTCTCCTCCGGCGGCAACGCCTCCGGCCCGGTCTCCTTCATGCGCGGCGCCGACGCCTCCGCAGGGACGATCAAGTCGGGCGGCGCCACCCGCCGCGCGGCCAAGATGGTCGTGCTCGACGTCGACCACCCCGACGTCGAGGCCTTCATCGAGACCAAGGTGAAGGAGGAGGAGAAGGTCCGCGCGCTGCGCGACGCCGGCTTCGACATGGACCTGGGCGGCGACGACATCACGTCCGTCCAGTACCAGAACGCCAACAACTCGGTCCGCGTGAACGACGAGTTCATGAAGGCCGTGGAGACCGGCTCGAAGTTCGGCCTGCGGGGCCGTATGGACAACGAGGTCATCGAGGAGGTCGACGCCAAGTCGCTCTTCCGCAAGATGGCCGAGGCGGCCTGGGCCTGCGCCGACCCCGGCATCCAGTACGACGACACCATCAACCACTGGCACACCTCGCCGGAGTCGGGCCGCATCACCGCGTCCAACCCCTGCAGCGAGTACATGCACCTGGACAACTCCTCGTGCAACCTCGCCTCGCTCAACCTCATGAAGTTCCTGCGCGACGACGACCAGGGCAACCAGTCGTTCGACGCCGAGCGCTTCGCCAAGGTCGTCGAGCTGGTCATCACCGCGATGGACATCTCCATCTGCTTCGCCGACTTCCCGACCGAGAAGATCGGCGAGACCACCCGCGCCTTCCGCCAGCTGGGCATCGGCTACGCCAACCTCGGCGCCCTGCTCATGGCCACCGGCCACGCGTACGACTCCGACGGCGGCCGCGCCCTGGCCGGCGCCATCACCTCGCTGATGACCGGCACCTCGTACAAGCGCTCCGCCGAGCTCGCCGCGGTCGTCGGCCCGTACGACGGCTACGCCCGCAACGCCGACGCCCACAAGCGCGTCATGAAGCAGCACGCGGACGCCAATGGCACCGCCAAGCGCATGGACGACCTGGACACCCCGGTGTGGGCCGCGGCCACCGAGGCGTGGCAGGACGTCATCCGGCTCGGAGAGAAGAACGGCTTCCGCAACGCCCAGGCGTCCGTGCTCGCGCCGACCGGCACCATCGGCCTGATGATGGACTGCGACACCACGGGCGTCGAGCCGGACCTGGCCCTGGTCAAGTTCAAGAAGCTCGTCGGCGGCGGCTCCATGCAGATCGTGAACAACACGGTCCCCAAGGCGCTCAAGCGGCTCGGGTACGCGCCGGAGCAGGTCGAGGCGATCGTCGCCCACATCGCCGAGCACGGCAATGTCGTCGACGCCCCCGGCCTCGACCCGGCCCACTACGAGGTCTTCGACTGCGCCATGGGCGAGCGGTCGATCTCCGCCATGGGGCACGTGCGGATGATGGCGGCCGCGCAGCCGTTCCTGTCCGGCGCGATCTCCAAGACCGTCAACGTCCCCGAGGCGGCCACCGTCGAGGAGATCGAAGAGGTCTACTACGAGGGCTGGAAGCTCGGCCTCAAGGCCCTGGCGATCTACCGCGACAACTGCAAGGTCGGCCAGCCGCTCTCCGCCAAGAAGAAGGAGGAGGCCAAGGCCGAGGAGCCCGTCGCGGAGAAGGTCGTCGAGTACCGCCCGGTCCGCAAGCGCCTCCCCAAGGGCCGTCCCGGCATCACCACCTCCTTCACGGTGGGCGGCGCCGAGGGCTACATGACCGCCAATTCCTACCCGGACGACGGGCTGGGCGAGGTCTTCCTGAAGATGTCCAAGCAGGGCTCGACCCTCGCGGGCATGATGGACGCCTTCTCGATCGCCGTCTCGGTGGGCCTCCAGTACGGCGTGCCGCTGGAGACGTACGTCTCCAAGTTCACCAACATGCGGTTCGAGCCGGCCGGCATGACGGACGACCCGGACGTGCGGATGGCGCAGTCGATCGTCGACTACATCTTCCGCCGCCTGGCGCTGGACTTCCTGCCCTTCGAGACCCGCTCGGCGCTCGGCATCCACTCCGCCGGTGAGCGCCAGCGCCACCTGGAGACGGGTTCGTACGAGCCGAACGACGACGAGATGGACGTGGAGGGCCTGGCCCAGTCCGCGCCCCGCCACGTCGAGGCCCCCAAGGACGCGACGCCCGCCTCCGAGGTCGTCGAGGTCACGGCGGCTCCGGCTCCGAAGCAGGCGCACAACAGCACCGAACTGGTGGAGATGCAGCTCGGCCTCAACGCCGACGCTCCGCTCTGCTTCTCCTGCGGCACCAAGATGCGCCGCGCGGGCAGCTGCTACCTCTGCGAGGGCTGCGGCTCGACCAGCGGCTGCAGCTGATCCGCGACCGCGGGTGATCTGTGGGTAAGGGGCGTCGGCCATGGCCGACGCCCCTTACCCGTGCTCGGGCCGCCGCCTACACTTCTGCGATGACCACCGAACGAATCAGCCCGCCCCTGGCCGGCGGCGAGCGCGAGACGCTGCGCGCCTATCTCGACTTCCACCGCGCGACGCTGGCCATGAAGTGCGACGGCCTCGGGGACGAGGAACTGCGCCGTCGGTCGATGCCGCCCTCGGCCCTCTCGCTGCTCGGACTGGTGCGGCACATGGCCGAGGTGGAGCGCACATGGTTCCGCCGGGTGATCAACGGGGAGGACATCCCCTTCGTCTGGTCCGCCGAGGGCGACTACCAGGAGGCGTACGACGCGAGCGGCGCCACGCGGGCGGAGGCGTTCGAGGCATGGCAGACGGAGGTCGAGCACGCGCGGCGGATCGAGCGCGAGGCGGAATCGCTGGACATCACCGGCTATCAGCCCCGGTGGGGTGAGCATGTGTCGCTGCGGCTGGTGCTACTGCACCTGATACACGAGTACGCCCGGCACAATGGCCACGCCGATTTCCTGCGCGAGGGAATCGACGGGACTGTGGGAGCTTGAGTGTTCAGCGGCCGAAGAGGGAGGTCGGGCAGGGGCGGCCGGCCCGGCTCGGCCAGCCGCCCCACCGTCGCGTTTTCCCAGGTCAGCGACGCTATTGAGGGGTGTTTCCGTACGTCGGTCCGTTACCGCCCATCGTCGCGGCGAAGGTGGTCGGGTCGGTGTCGAATCCCCGGACGGACTCGTGGAATTTCCACTTTCCCGCGGCGTCCCGGACGAATTCGGCTACCGTCGATGCGGTCGATTCGGAAACGGCGGAGAAATCGCCCTCCGAAAGCACCGTATATCCTTCGAGAATCTTGACTCCGGTATTCGCGACGTCGCCGAAAGTCTTCCGTCCGTCACGCTGCTGAATGGCCACGCCCACGACCACCCGCGTGTATACGGGCGCCAGCCGGCCGAGTTCTAAGGTCATCACCTCGTCGGAGCCGAAGCCCAGGCCGGTCCGGCTGTCCCGGTTGAGGGCGATCGTGCCGTCCGGCGACCGGCTGTCGAAGTGCACGAGGTACGCGGGCGCGCCGTGCGCGGCGTCCGCTGAGTAGGTCGCGGCGATGATGTCGAGGTCGTGGGCGGGCGAGCCGGAGGGGCTCGGGTCCCATTTCAACGTCACCTTGACCTTCTCGATGCCTTTGTTGAGGCCGCTCATCGGTCGTCCCTTCCTCGTAACTGCCCAGGACCCAGCGCTGATTGACCATGTTGCCACCCCTGCCGCGGCCAGGGGCCCGGACGGCCGCGGCGCCCCAAGGCGTGATGCGGGCCACTGCGAGCGCCGTACGATGGCGCCGTGCTGGTCAAGTGGATTCGCTGCACCGTGGTGGACCGCCGCGGTTTCGAGCGAGGGCAGCGGAAATGGGCGGGATTGCTCGGCGAACCGGGGTTCCGGGGTCAGGGTGGAGGTTGGAGCAAGGGGCGTCCGCACGTGGCGCATCTCTTCGGGTTCTGGGAGAGCCGGTCGTTCTACGACTCGTTCATGGCCCGTTCGCACGACAGGCTCGCGGCCGCGCAAGCAGGCACGTACAAAGACATGCAAGTCCGGCTTTTCGAGCATCAACTCGATGTGAAAGTCGGATTCCGGCCGCACTTCGCGGACGCCGACGTGGTGCGCGTCGCCCACTGCCGGGTCCGCGAGGAACGGTTGGAGCACTTCACCCTGATGCAGGAAAAGGTGTGGAACCCGGCGATGGCCGGCTCGCCGGGCATGCTGCGCGGATCGTTCGGCCAGGCGCCCGGCGGCGAGTTCCTGGTGCTGTCGATGTGGGACTCACAGGCCGAACACGGCAAATACCGCACGGACCGGGTCGAGCGGCTCGCGTCCAGGACGCAGATCGAAGCGGACATGACGGCGATAGCCGGGGACGTGGTCGCCATCGAGCCCTCCTGGACCGTCTGACGGCCCCCGCCCCTCGTGGCACCCGTCCGCGGGCGGTATGAGGCAGGCCGCCGCCACCCGATCTAGGCTGGAGTGCATGGCACGGCCCCGGCGCATAGTCCTCATCCGGCACGGAGAATCGGAGGGGAATGTCGATGACACGGTGTACGAACGAGAACCCGATCACGCCCTGAGCCTGACGGAGGCCGGGCGCAAGCAGGCCGAGGAGGCCGGCACAGGGCTCCGCGCGACCTTCGGCGACGAACGCGTCTCCGCGTACGTCTCGCCCTACCGGCGCACCCACCAGACCTTCCAGGAGCTTCGCCTCGACGCCTCACGGGTCCGGGTCCGCGAGGAGCCGCGGCTGCGCGAGCAGGACTGGGGAAACTGGCAGGACCGCGACGACGTGCGCAAGCAGAAGGCGTACCGCGACGCCTACGGGCACTTCTTCTACCGCTTCGCCCAGGGCGAGTCCGGCGCCGACGTGTACGACCGGGTCGGCGCCTTCCTGGAGAGCCTGTGGCGCAGCTTCGAGGACCCCTCCCACCCGCCGAACGTCCTCCTGGTGACCCATGGCCTGACCATGCGCCTCTTCTGCATGCGCTGGCTCCACTGGAGCGTCGCGGAATTCGAGTCCCTGTCGAACCCCGGCAACGCCGAGTCCCGCACCCTGCTCCTCGGCGGCGACGACCGCTACCACCTTGACCGCCCGTTCGAGCACTGGTGCACCCCGGAGCCGTACGGCATCGCGGGTTAGAGTCGCTGCGATGACCGCTGACCGTTCCTTCCGTTCCCTCGCGAGCCTGCGCGGGCTGACCGTGGGCGACGCCCTCGGCTCCCAGTTCTTCGTACCCGCCAACTACCCGTCCCTCAAGCGCCGCGAACTGCCGCCCGCCCCCTGGCAGTGGACCGACGACACCGAGATGGCCTGCTCGGTGGTGGCCGTCCTGTTCGAATACGGACGCGTCGACCAGGACGCCCTGGCCCGCTCCTTCGCCGTCCACCACGACTTCGACCGCGGCTACGGCCCCGCGGTGAACCGGATGCTGCGCCTGATCCGCGAGGGCGGCGACTGGCGCGAACTCGCCTCCGGCCTCTTCCAGGGCCAGGGCTCCTGGGGCAACGGCGCGGCCATGCGGATCGCCCCGCTGGGCGCCTGGTACGCGGACGACCCGGAGCAGGCGACGCACCAAGCGGAAATCTCGGCCTACACCACGCACCAGCACCGCGAGGCCGTGGCCGGCGCGATGGCCGTCGCCGCGGCGGCCTCCCTGGCCGCCGCCCCCGAGCCGCCGAGCCCCGGCGGCCTGCTGGACTCGGTGGTCGAACTCGTCCCGCGCAGCGCCGTCCAGGCCGGACTGCGCCGGGCCCGCGGCATGCTCGACTACGGCGACGTGAACACCGTGGCCGCGGTGCTCGGCTGCGGCCGCCGCACCAGCGCCCACGACACCGTGCCCTTCGCCCTGTGGGCCGCCGCCCGCAACCTCGATTCCTTCGAGACGGCGTTCTGGACCACCGCCCAGGTGGGCGGGGACGTCGACACCACCTGCGCCATCGTCGGCGGCGTCGTCGCGGCGGGGGAGCGGGGCGCCCCGCCGACCGCCTGGCTGGAGCGCGCGGAGCCGCTGCCCGACTGGCTCCCGACCGGCGAAAACTGACCGCCCGAGCCCGCTGACGCGTCGATCCGGACCCGGTCCCGCACCCCGCGTCCGGATTGGACGGGTACCGGGGGCGGACACGGCGGCTCAAGGGGCGTACGCTTGCTCGCGCCATGCCGTACGAACCGCCCACCCACAGCGTCGAGCGCTCGCTCCGTGCCACCACCGGAGCCAAGACCGTCGCCGGAGTCGACGAAGTCGGACGCGGGGCCTGGGCAGGCCCCGTCACCGTGTGCGCCGCCGTCACCGGACTGCGCCGCGCCCCGGCCGGGCTGACCGACTCCAAGCTGCTGACCCCCAAGCGCCGCACCGCCCTCGCGACGGAGCTGCGGACCTGGGTCACCGCGCACGCGCTCGGCCACTCCTCCCCGCAGGAGATCGACGAGTTGGGCATGACGGCCGCCCTCAGGCTGGCCGCCGCCCGGGCCCTGGAGGCCCTGCCCGTACGGCCCGACGCGGTGATCCTCGACGGCAAGCACGACTACCTCGGAGCGCCCTGGCGCGTGCGTACGGTCATCAAGGGCGACCAGTCCTGCATCGCCGTCGCCGCGGCCTCCGTGATCGCCAAGGTCACGCGGGACGCGATGATGGCCGAACTCGGCGTCGACCACGCGGATTTCGCCTTCGTCGACAACGCCGGATACCCCTCGCCGGTGCACCAGGCCGCCCTGGCCGAGCTGGGTCCGACCCCGCACCACCGATTGTCCTGGTCCTACCTGGATGCGCTGCCTCGATGGCGGCACCTGAAGCGGGCTCGCAGTGCCCCGGAAACTGCTGCTCTGGAGGCCAGTGGCCAGCTCGGTTTCGATATCTGAGCGGTCCGGCCGCCACCCGCCGACGCGACCCGCACCGGCGTTTGATTAACATCAGCCCATGCCTCTCATCCCCGAGGAGCCTCAGATTCACGAGAGTGTCCCGGGTCCCCGCGCTACTCCGGCCGCCGGCCGCACCGCGCCGACCCCCCGTCCTGTCCCTGGTCCCGGCCCTCGTCCGGCCCCGAAGCGGCCCGGTGTTCCGGGCCCGAGCCGGAGTTCGGCCACGACCCCGTCCCAGCGCACCCCGCGCGATGCGGCGGTGAACACTCCGGCGGCCGCTCCGGCCGCCGAAGCCGCCACCGCCTCCCAGACCGCCGCGACCGCGGTGGCCCAGGCGGCCCCCGAGGCCGCCTCCACGGCGCCGCAGATCCAGCTGATCCCCGCCTCCGCGGAGGGGGCTCTGGACGCGGCCGACGAAGCCGTCGACCTGCTGCTGGACTCCGGCCGGGCACCCGGCGAGATCCTGGTGCTCACCACCGGAGACCCGCACCCGTGGGCGGCGCACGAGCTGTCCTTCGGCGAGGCGTCCTACTGGGCGCAGCACGACGCCGGTGACGACGTCTTCCACGCGGTCGCCCCCGCCGAGCGGGCCACGGCCCGCCCGGTCGTGGTCGTCGCCGTCAACGGCGGTGAGGACAAGGCCGTGTCCGCCGCGCTGCCGACGGCGATGGCCCGTGCCGGTGTGCTGTTGATCATCTGCGGCGACCCGCAGCGCATCAACGCCGTGATCTCCACCAGCGTCTAGTACGCGCGTAGAGGCACGCGGCACTCCGCGTCAGCGGATCGTCGGCCGGCCGCTCCCTGGTGAGGGGGCGGCCAGCCGACGCTTTCGCACACGGACCCCCATGCGTACGGGCCGTGGCCCCGTGCGTCAGCGGACGGCGGTACCGCGCAACAGAACCTCCCCCGGCGTCTTGGTTGCCCCCGCGCGCGTCGGCGCACTCGCGCCCCCGCCGTCTTCCCTCCCGCCGCCGCTCTCTGTCCCGGCCCCGGCACGTGACCCGTCCTGACGCGCGGCGGAGTGGGAGTGTGGCCGCCTGCCGCCCCGGCCCTCTCCGAGGACCTGCCAGCCGGTCCTGGTCAGCGTGATGTACGCGCCGCAGCGCAGCCCGTGCAGCGTGCAGGCGTCCCGCAGCCCCCACAGCCACGCGCCGTCCTCCTCCGTCCAACGGGCCTCGCCCTCGCGGCAGTAGAGCAGCACGGCCGTACGGACCGGAGCCCGCAGCCGCAGGTCGTGCGGGATGACCCTGCGCAGCTGAGCGAGGAGCGCGTTGCGGAACTCCCAGCCGTCCGCCTCGGCGGCCCGCCGGGCGAACGACGCGCTGGCCGCCAGGTGCTGCTCCGGGTCGAGCACGGCGACGACGGCCGTGCGCGGGGTCGGCAGATGGCGCGAGTGGAGACTGGTGACGAGCTCGCGGGGATTGCGCAGCAGGGGTATCCCGGCCGCGGCCCACTCGGCCGGTTCGAGCATTCTGCCCAGCCGGGACGAGGAAGCGGCAGACGGAGGCGGAGCGAAACCGAAGGTCACCTTCCTCCCTTCGTCTGTGCGCACACGGTCCGGGCAGACCGTCCGGTACGGGCACGCGCCGCCCCACAGCCCAGGCGGGCCGTGGACGGGCAGGAGCGGGGAACGGGGTCAATTCTCGCGGCCGCGTCGGCGGGCGGCAACGAGCAATCCGCGCCTGTGCCCGGTATTTGACGCCGTGCTCCCTATATTCCTTCCCGAACGACGGGCCTGCCACGCGCGTTCACCCCTGTACCGCGAGGACCAGGGGGAAGACTCCCGGAGCCCCGGCCCGGCGCAGCAGCCGTGCGGCCACCGCGAGCGTCCACCCGGTGTCGGACAGGTCGTCCACGAGCAGGACCGGGCCGCCGGCCCCGGCCAGCGCCTCCGCGAGCGCGGGAGGCACCGTCAGCGCCCCGTCCAGCGCCCGCAGCCGCTGGGCGCTGTTGGTGCGCGGCACGTGGGTGTCCGCCTCCGCGTCGCGGTACGCGACGGTACCGAGCAGCGGCATCCTGCCGATCGCCGCGATGCGTTCGCCGAGCGTCCGGACCAGCTCGGGCCGGGTGCGGGAGGCCATGGTGACGACGCCCACCGGGCGGGACGGCGCGTCCGGTGCGCCGGACGCCCAGCCGCCCGGCCCCTTGGCCCAGTCGGCGAGCACGGTGACGACCGCGTCGGCCACATCGTCGGGAACCGGGCAGTCCGGGGCCTGGGGAGCGAGCAGCGGCCGCAGCCGATTGCCCCAGCCGATGTCGGAGAGGCGGCCGAGCGCCCGTCCGGGGGCGGCCTGTTCGCCCGCCGGGATACGGCCCTTGAGGTCGATGCCGACCGCCGGCATCCCCGTCGGCCACATCCGCCGGGGTTCGAGTTCGGCGCCGGGCCGTCCGAGCTCGCCCCGCGAAGCGTCCAGCGAGGCGGCGGAGACATCGACGGCGAACCGGGGCCCCGCGCAGTTGTCGCACCGCCCGCACGGCGCCGCTTGCTCGTCGTCCAACTGCCGCCGCAGGAACTCCATCCGGCAGCCGGTCGTCGCCGCGTACTCGCGCATCGCCTGCTGCTCGGCCTCGCGCTGCCGCGCCACCCACGCGTACCGCTCGGCGTCGTAGGTCCAGGGCTGTCCGGTGGCGCCCCAGCCGCCGCGCACCCGGTGGACCGCGCCGTCCACGTCGAGGACCTTGAGCATGGTCTCCAGGCGCGACCGCCGCAGGTCGACGCGTGGTTCGAGAGCCGGCAGGGACACCGGGCGGTCCGATGCCGCGAGCACGTCGAGCGTGCGCCGCACCTGCTCTTCGGAGGGGAAGGCCAGTGAGGCGAAGTACTTCCAGATGGCCTCGTCCTCCCGGCCGGGCAGCAGCAGCACCTCCGCGTGCTCGACCCCGCGCCCGGCACGGCCGACCTGCTGGTAGTAGGCGATGGGGGAGGAGGGCGACCCGAGGTGCACCACGAAGCCGAGGTCCGGCTTGTCGAACCCCATGCCCAGGGCGGAGGTGGCGACCAGGGCCTTGACGCGGTTCGCGAGCAGGTCCTCCTCGGCCTGGAGCCGGTCCGCGTTCTCGGTCTTTCCCGTGTACGAGGCCACGGTGTGCCCTCGACGGCGCAAGAACACCGTCACCTCCTCGGCGGCCGCGACCGTGAGGGTGTAGATGATCCCGGAGCCCGGCAGCTCGTCGAGGTGGTCGGCGAGCCAGCCCAGCCGGTGTGCGGCGTCCGGCAGGCGCAGAACGCTCAGGCTCAGGCTCTCCCGGTCCAGCGGTCCGCGCAGGACGAGGGCTTCCGCGGCTCCCTCGCCCGTGCCGAGCTGTTCGGCGACGTCGGCCGTGACGCGCGCGTTGGCGGTGGCGGTCGTGGCCAGGACGGGGACGCCCGGCGGCAGCTCGGCGAGCATGGTGCGCAGCCGCCGGTAGTCGGGCCGGAAGTCGTGGCCCCAGTCGGAGATGCAGTGCGCCTCGTCGACGACCAGCATGCCGGTGGCGGCGGCGAGCTTGGGCAGCACCTGATCGCGGAAATCGGGGTTGTTGAGGCGCTCCGGGCTCACCAGCAGGACGTCGACCTCGCCCGCGGCGACCTCTGCCTGGACGGTGTCCCACTCCTCGGTATTGGCCGAATTAATGGTGCGCGCGCGGATGCCCGCGCGCTCGGCCGCCTCCACCTGGTTGCGCATGAGCGCGAGGAGCGGTGAGACGATCACCGTCGGTCCGCTGCCGCCCCGGCGCAGCAGCGCGGTCGCGACGAAGTACACAGCGGACTTGCCCCAGCCGGTGCGCTGCACGACCAGTGCCCGGCGGTGGTCCGCGACCAGCGCTTCGATCGCGCGCCACTGGTCTTCGCGCAGCTTTGCCCTGCCTGTCGTGTCCCCGACGAGACGGGACAGGACGGTGTCGGCCGCGGCGCGGAGGTCTTCGTTGCTCATGCCCCCATGCAACACGAGCCCACCGACAATGCGCGAACGAGTCGGAAGGCCTGTGGATAACTTCCGTCCACAAGATAAGTAAGACAATCTGCAGCTTATCCACAGGGCTGGCGAGGCTTGACACATCTGCGGGACTGTCTGGCCATGACGAAGCACAACGAATCAACTCGCCGTTCCGCCGCGCCGACCGAGCAGCAGATCACGCTCCGCAGCGCCGCCGAACTCGCCGACGCCCTGCCCTACCTCGTGGGCTTCCACCCGGACGACAGCGTGGTGATGGCAGCCCTGCACGGTGAGCGCGGCCGCCTCGGCGGCCGGCTCAGGCTCGGCATCCCCCGTACCCGCGAGGAGTGGCCGGACGTGTGCGACCAACTCGCCGAGACCCTCGTGACCAACTGCGAAAAGCGCGGATCCCGCCCCGACGGCATCGTCCTGTTCTTCTGCCAGGACCCCGCGCCGGGAGAGTCCGGCCGGGCCGTGATGGAGCGGCTCCGCCCGTTCGCCCAGCGGCTGCGCATCGCGTGCGGCGGGTTCGAGGTGCCCGTGTACGAGGCCCTGTGCATCTCGGACGGCCGCTTCTGGTCCTACTGCTGCCCGGACAGCCGCTGCTGCCCGGAGGAAGGAGTTCCCATGGCGCTGCCCGGCACCTCGGCCATGGCCGCCGCCGCCACCTATGCCGGCATGCGGGTGCGCGGAACGCTCAAGGAAATGGAGGCACGGCTCGCACCGATGACCGGGACATCCGTGCCCGAACAGGAACGAGCGCTGGACGCCGCCGCGGGCCGGCTCGTACCGCGGGTCCTGGACGGCGACGGCTGCGGAGCGGTGCGGGAGGAGACGATGGACGCCCTGCGCCTGGTCCTGGGCCGATTCCGGGACACGCCGCCCCTCGGGCACTCCTCGAAGTCCGATGCGCACGACGACGCACTCCTCAGCCCCGAGGAAGCCGCCACGATCATCATCGGGCTGCAGGACCGGACCACGCGGGACCAGGCGGCGGAGTGGATGGAAGGACCGGACGGCCAGGCCGCGCTGCGGCTCTGGCGGGTCCTCGCCCGCCGCTGCGTGGGCTCCTACACCGAGTACGGCGCGGCGCCGCTCGCGCTCGCGGGTTGGGTCGCGTGGTCGATCGGCGAAGGGCCGGAGGCCAGGGTCGCGTTCAGCCGCGCCCTGCGCATCGACCCCGACTATCTCTTCGCGCACCTCCTGTTCCAGGCGTGCAACGACGGGCTGGACCCGGAGACGCTGCGGAACTGCCTGCGCAGGGAGCGTGCCGACCGCGCGGTGCACGCGGCGGCTCACGCCGAACTGGAGCGTGCGGCCACCACCGACGGCGCCTCCGCGAACGGCCGACGCCGTCGGCCGCGCTCCAAGTGCGGCCCCGTGACCGGCACTCGTACGGCCCCCGCCCGTACGGCCGCTGCTCGTACGACTGGACCCGCTCGCACGACCGCCTCCGGACGACCGGCCGGAGCCGCCCGCGCGGCTGGATCCGGGGGTACGACCGGACCCGCCGGGCCCACCGGCCCCGGGAAGACCAGCGGGTCCGCCGGCAAGTCGCGTGCGCGCGGCAAGGACGGACAGCGGGACGGAATGCGCGGTACACGCAGCCCGCAGTGACACCTCACCGGTCCGTCCACCGTGTCCTGTGCGACGACCGCGCCGTTCATATCAGTGGCCGCGATCCTCATCAGGTCCGACACGTCCCCAGGGAGCACCCAGTGCAAGGCATGGTCCCCATCGGTCAGCCGGTCCGCCGTCCCACCGCGCCGGCTCGACCCGGAGCGAGTCGCACGGAACCGCAACCCGTACACACGGCGCTGATCTGTGTGGCCATGCCGTCCCTGGCCATCTCGGCCGAGCACGGTCAGCTCTCCGGCCAGGGACTCGACGGTTTCTACCGTTCGGGCCGGAGGGCCCTGGCTCGGTGCCGGCTGCGCGTCGCGGGAGCCGAGCCGCTGCCCGTGCAGGCTCGGCTCCTCGGCCCGGACCTAGCCCGATTCGTGGGCACGGTGCGCACAGTGGCCGACTCGGGCCCGGACCCGTCCGTCACCGTGGAACGGCTGCGCCACGCTGACGGCACCGAACGCATCACCTTGCACAGCACCGCCGTCCGTCCCCTCAGGCTGCCGATCGAAGTCTCCCTCGGCACCGACTTGGCTGAGCTCGGCGCGGCCGCCGCCGGGCGCACCGGGCCCGAACTCCCCGCCTGCGTCCACGACAGCGGCATGCGCTGGTCCACGCCGGGGCTGAACGCGGTCGTCACGGCCGAACCCGCCCCCAAGGACACGCTGGCGTCGGCGGGACTGCTCCGCTGGGAGCTGGAGGTGCCGCCCGGAGGATCGCGCAGCATCCAGCTCCACGTGCGGCTGGAGTGGGGAGACCAAGCGCGGATCGGTCCACCGCGCGGGCCCGTGGCCGGGGCCGCCGCACGCGGACGCGGCGCCGCTCCACTCTGGGGACCGACGCAGGCCAGGGGCGACGACACACGGGTCGAAACCCTGCTCCGCAGCGCCATGGACGATCTCGGGGCGCTGGTCCTGCGCGACCCCCGCCGCCCAGGCGACGCCTACGCCGCGGCGGGCGTCCCCTGGCGCTGCGGCCTCGCCCCCGCCGAAGCGCTCTGGGCGGCCCGCATGACACTGCCGCTGGGGGTGCGCCTCGCGGCCGGGACACTGCGCACCCTGGCCCGTACACAGCTGGGAGGGCCGGGGACGGAGGGCGGCCGTATCCCCGGCGCGATGCGGCATGCCGGACCGCATCTGCCACCAGGCTGCACCGGCGTCGAGGCCACCCTGCTGTTCCCCACGGTCCTGGCCGAGGCCCGTCGGTGGGGCCTGCCCGACAAGGACGCCGAGCCGCTGATGCCGGTGGCCGAACGCTGCCTGCTGTGGCTGCGTACCGCGGTGGGGGACCGCGGCTACCTCGCGGATCCGTCGCCCGGCGGCCCGTACCGCTGCGAGGCACAGGCCCACGCGCACCGGGCGGCGCTGCTCGGCGCGGACCTTCTGGACGCATACGGCCGTCCGGGGGCGTCGGGCTGGCGGGAATGGGCGGCCGATCTGCGCCGCCGCTTCCGGGAGGAGTTCTGGATCGAGGACCGGGGCGGCGGCCGGCCGGCGGCGGCCCGGATGCCCGACGGCAGCCGGATGAGGCAATTGGGGGCGGCGGCCTCCCACCTCCTCGATACGGGCCTGCTGGGCCGGAGCACCTTCGCCGAGGGGCTGCTCGACAAGGTCCAGACGGAGCAAGTGGCCCGGCTCCTCGGCGGGCCGGCCCTCGACTCCGGGTGGGGACTGCGCACCCTCGCCGCCAAGGAGCCCGGCTATAACCCGTTCGGCCACCGGAGCGGCGCCGTGCGCGTCCATGAGACGGCCGTGGCCGTCGCCGGGCTGGCCGCCGCCGGCTATGAGAAGGAGGCTGGCTCCTTGCTGCGCGGGGTCCTCAACGCCGCCCCCTCCTTCGCCCACCGGCTCCCCGAGATGTACGCAGGCGAACAGCGCACCTCGGGGAGCGCCCCACTGCCGCATCCGGCCGCGTGCCGCCCGGCCGCCATCGCGTCGGCGGCCGCGGTGCGGCTGCTCACGACGCCGGTCGGGGTGCTCCCGGACGTACCGGCCGGGACCGTGGCGGTCCGCCCGATGCACTCCGCTCCGCTCGGCGCGGTGCAGTTCACCGGGTTGCGCGTGGCGGAGCAGCCCTTCGCCGTGCGCGTCAGCAGGCTCGGTCTGGGCATGGTCGAGGAAGCCGCCGACGGACTGCAGCTGGGGGGCTGAGCGGTATGCGCCTCGCACAGCCCGATCAGTCTCCGGCGGACGATGCTCAAGGGCCTGTTTATCGTCAAGCAGACGACTATGATCGCGTCATGCCCTACGACCCGTCGGCCTTCCCGCCCTTCGCCGTAACCGTCGACTTGGTCGTGCTCACCGTGCGCCGCCACGCGCTGTGTTCCCTGGCCGTCCGCCGTGGTGAGCCGCCCTACCAAGGACGCTGGGCCCTGCCGGGCGGCTTCGTGCGCATCGATGAGGACCTGGGCGCGGCGGCGGCCAGGGAGTTGGCCGAGGAGACCGGGCTGCTGGCGCAGGACCCCGCGGGCACCGTGCCCGCCAACGCCGCGCACCTCGAACAGCTGGGGACCTACGGCGACCCCAAGCGCGACCCCCGGATGCGGGTGGTGAGCGTCGCCCACCTCGCGCTCGCCCCGGATCTGCCCGCGCCCCGCGCCGGGGGAGACGCGCGCAGCGTGCGCTGGGCGCCGGTGGACGATCTGCTCGACCAGGAGAGCGGCTTCGGCCGGGACGGGGAACAGGCGGCCCCGCTCGCGTTCGACCACGCCCGCATCCTGGCGGACGGCGTGGAGCGGGCCCGGTCCAAGATCGAGTACTCGTCGCTGGCCACGGCGTTCTGCCCGCAGGAGTTCACGGTGGGGGAGCTGCGCCGGGTGTACGAGGCGGTGTGGGGCGTCGCGCTGGACCCCCGCAACTTCCACCGCAAGGTGACCGGCACGCCAGGCTTCCTGGTGCCCACGGGCGGGACGACGACGCGTCAGGGCGGCCGACCGGCGCAGCTCTTCCGGGCGGGAGGCGCGACGCTGCTGAACCCTCCGATGCTGCGGCCGGACGCCTGAGCCTGACGCCTGGTCCCTGGCCTGTGGGGCGCCTGACACGGGACGGGGCGGGGTGTCCGACGGGGGGAGGGGATCGGACACGGGCGGCGCTGGGAAGCGCCAGGTGCACCATAAATGGGACATAACGGGTTACCGTGCCGGGGTACATCCCCCGCCCTTCCGTATGCGCCGCCCAGCGGTCTCACGCCCCGCGAGAGAAGCCATGATCCAGGCCATCGGGCTGACCAGTGTCCCCCGCCGCAACCAGCCACCCGCCGTCGACGACCTCACCTTCGAAGCGCACTCGGGACGCGTCACGGTGCTGCTCGGGGACTCCGGGGCCGGTAAGACCAGTGCGCTGCGCCTGCTGCTCCGGCTCGACCCCGGCCGAGGCGTCGCCCTCTTCAGGGGGCGTCCGCTGCACAGGATCCCGCACCCCGCCCGCGAGATCGGTGTGCTCCTCGGCGACCTGCCCGGCCACCCCGCCCGAACGGCCCGTGGTCACCTGCGGATGCTGAGCGCGGCCGTCGGGGTGCCGGCCGAACGCGCTGACGACGTCCTCGAAGTCGTCGGGCTCAGCGGTCTCGCCGATCAGCGGCTCGGTGACTTCTCGCTCGGCATGGACCGCCGGCTGGGCCTCGCGGCGGCGCTCCTCGGCGACCCGCACACCCTGGTGCTCGACGAGCCCGCGCAGGGGCTCTCGCCGCGCGAAACCGCCTGGCTGCACGGTCTGTTGCGGGGGTATGCGGAACAGGGCGGCGTCGTGCTGGTCACCTCTCGCGAGCCGAAGGAGGCCGCTCGGATCGCCGACCGGGTGGTCACCGTCGAGGCCGGGTGCCTGCTGGCGGATCAGGAGGTCGCGGACTTCGCCCGTACCCGGCTGCGGCCGCGGGTCGCCGTACGGTCGCCGCTCGCGGAGCGGCTCGCCGCGCTCCTCGCTGATGAGTCGCACGGCTCGGACAAGCCCGTCGAGGTGGTGCGCGAGGGCGGGAGCCGCATCTCCGTCTACGGCAGCACGTGCGCGACTGTGGGGGAGGTCGCGTACCGGAACGGCATCGTGGTGCACCGACTCGCCGAGGAGAGCGGTGACACCGCCCCGGCGGCCCCGCTCCAGCGGGCCGACGGCCGCCGTACGGGTAAGGGCGAGCCGCTGCCGGCGGCGGCCGTGGCGAGCGCGCGAGGGGAGGGGGAGGAGGGAGGGGCGGGGGCGGCCCCGGTGTCGGACGGTGCGGGCGATGGCGCCGAGCGGCCCGTGGGGCCTCCCGCTGCGGGGCTGCCCGCGGGGCCGGCCGTGGAGTCCGTTCCGGCGTCGCACGCTTTCGGGCGGCTGCCGCCGCCGGGGCCTGTGCAGCCGTTCCGCTACGAGCTGCGCCGGGCCGCCGGGGCGCGCCCCGGCTGGGTGGTCGCGGCGGTCTCACTGGCCGCCTCGCTGCTGGCCTCCGTGCTGATCGCCCGCAACGGGCAGCCTTCGGCGCTGCCCCTGTTCGCGGGCTGGCCGGACGTCTTCCCGCTGCCGCCGGCCGCGGTGGGGGCCGGGCTGCTCGGGGCGCTCGCCTTCGGCCAGGAGTTCCGCTACCCCGCGCTCTCCCCGGATCAGGGCGCGCTCCCGCGCCGCCTCGGTCTGCTGGGCGCCAAGCTCGCGGTCAGCGCCGCCACCGCACTGCTGCTCGCGCTCGCCGTCCTCGTGCTCGACGGGTTCGCGCTGCGCTTCCTCTACGGGGCCGGGGCGGCGGCGATTCCCGCCGGCTGGCCCGCGCTCGTCGTGGGGTGGGCCGGGCTCGTGGTGGGGTGCGCCTGGGCCGGGCTGCTGGCCGCGGGGGTGTTCCGGTCCGCGTTGATGGGGCTGGCCGCGGTACTGGCGATGCCGGTGGTGATGGTGCCGGTGGTGCGTCAGGTGCTGGCCGACCCGTCGGCCCGGTCGATCATCGGGCTGCCGGACCGGCTCCGGTCGGTGGCCTTGATGCAGTGGCCGGCCGGTGTCGATCAGGGGATGTCGGCCGTCCTGCGGCTGCCGGCGCATCCCGTGGGCTGGGCGCTGGCGCTCTTGCTCGCCGTACTGCTCTGCGCCTACGCGCTCACCGCGCTCCGGGGGCGGCCGCTTCGGTGGCGTGGAGGTGGGGGCGGAGGGGGTCAGTCGCATGATCGGCCCGCTATCCCCGAGGGGCGCCCGATTGTGTCCGATAAGGCGTCAATTATGAGGTAATGCGCGATCACCCTTTCGTGTGCTTTTCACCAAAGAACTCAAGGGTTTCCGGGGCGTCGCCGACAAAGGATGCGTGAGTACCCTTGCGCACACCATGATGACCGCGGCTCGCCCCGCCGACACCGGCCTCGCAGCTCCGGGCGAGCTTGACCGCTACTCCTACGCGGGCGCCTCCGGCGCCGACCGCGGCGGCGCCCCGTCCTGGGACGGAGGTGACGCGGAGCTGGGCCGGGGCGGCGGCCGCAGGGCCGCCGGCAGCCGGGGCCGCGGGCTGCACGGCCAACTCGTCCAGCAACTCGGCCAGATGATCGTCTCCGGGGACCTGGGCGCCGACCGCCCGCTGGTCCCCGAGGAGATCGGCCAGCGTTTCGAGGTGTCCCGTACCGTCGTCCGCGAGTCGCTGCGCGTCCTCGAGGCCAAGGGGCTGGTCAGCGCCCGGCCCAATGTCGGCACCCGGGTCCGGCCCGTCAGCGACTGGAACCTCCTCGACCCGGACATCATCGAGTGGCGGGCGTTCGGGCCGCAGCGCGAGGACCAGCGCCGCGAGCTGTGCGAGCTGCGCTGGACCATCGAGCCGCTCGCGGCCCGGCTCGCCGCGGGCCACGGGCGCGAGGACCTTCAGCAGCGCCTCGCCGACATGGCCGAGATCATGGGCCACGCGCTGACTCAGAACGACTCGCTGACCTTCTCCCGCGCGGACAACGAGTTCCACTCGCTGCTGCTGCAGGTCGCGGGCAACCGCATGCTGGAGCACCTCTCCGGCATCGTCTCCTCCGCCCTGCACGTCTCGGGCGGCCCGGTCGTCGGCTGCGACCGCCCCAGCGAGACCGGCGTCGGGCACCACCTGCGGATCGTCGAGGCGATCGGCGCGGGGGACCCGGCGGGCGCCGAGGCCGCGATGCGCCAACTGCTCACCGTCCACCCCGAGGTCGAGCGCGTGGTGCCGGCGCCGCGCGAGCACTGACCGTACGGGCTCCATGAGCGGTACCGGCGCCGCCGGACCCTGGCCCGGGTCCGGCGGCGGGGAGCGAACTGTCCTCGTGTGATGCGTCTCGTCCTGTTATGCGGTGTGACTCGGGCCACGATGATTGGGCGTAACGCTCTTTGAGGCAGTGCGATGACTAAAGAGGTGGCAGCAGAGGAGGGAATACAGCTCTCGCCAGAGACGCTGTACAGCTCCGCACTCCCGCCCGCGCCGTCGGTTCATCCTGCCGTCGGTCGTCGGCTCCGGTCCATTGTGGACGGGGTCGGAAGCCATTTCCATCGTTCCGAGAGGTTGTTCGTGTCGGCCAGCACATCCCGTACGCTCCCCACGGAGATCGCCGAATCCGAGTCTCTGTTGGCGCTCATCGAGCGGGGAAAGGCTGAGGGGCAGATCGCCGGCGATGACGTGCGTCGGGCCTTCGAGGCTGACCAGATTCCGCCAACCCAGTGGAAGAACGTTCTGCGCAGCCTCAACCAGGTCCTCGACGAGGAGGGTGTGACGCTGATGGTCAGTGCCGCAGAGGCGCCCAAGCGCACCCGCAAGAGCGTCGCAGCGAAGAGCCCGGCGAAGCGCACTGCCACCAAGGCGGTGGCGGCCAAGGCGGTTACGGCCAAGAAGGCCACCACCGCTGCCACCACGTCCGCCGCCGCGGCCGAGGTGACGGACGGCGAGACCGACGACGCCATGGCATCGCCCGCGAAGAAGGCCGCCGCCAAGAAGGCCGTGGCCAAGAAGACGGTGGCGAAGAAGGCCACCGCGAAGAAGACGGCCGCGAAGAAGACCGCCGGCAAGAAGGACGTCGACGAGATCCTCGACGACGAGGTCGAAGAGGTGCCGACGCCGGGCAAGCCCGAGGAAGAGGAAGAGGGCGGCGAGAACAAGGGCTTCGTCCTCTCCGACGACGACGAGGACGACGCCCCGGCCCAGCAGGTCGCCGTGGCCGGCGCCACCGCCGACCCGGTCAAGGACTACCTCAAGCAGATCGGCAAGGTCCCGCTGCTCAACGCCGAGCAGGAGGTCGAGCTCGCCAAGCGCATCGAGGCGGGGCTGTTCGCCGAGGACAAGCTGGCCAACTCCGACAAGCTCGCGCCGAAGCTCAAGCGCGAGCTGGAGATCATCGCCGAGGACGGCCGCCGCGCCAAGAACCACCTGCTGGAGGCCAACCTCCGTCTGGTGGTCTCCCTGGCCAAGCGCTACACCGGCCGCGGCATGCTCTTCCTGGACCTCATCCAGGAGGGCAACCTCGGTCTGATCCGCGCGGTCGAGAAGTTCGACTACACCAAGGGCTACAAGTTCTCGACGTACGCGACGTGGTGGATCCGGCAGGCGATCACGCGCGCCATGGCCGACCAGGCCCGCACCATCCGCATCCCGGTGCACATGGTCGAGGTCATCAACAAGCTCGCGCGTGTCCAGCGCCAGATGCTCCAGGACCTGGGCCGCGAGCCCACCCCGGAGGAGCTGGCCAAGGAGCTCGACATGACCCCCGAGAAGGTCATCGAGGTCCAGAAGTACGGCCGCGAGCCCATCTCGCTGCACACCCCGCTGGGTGAGGACGGCGACAGCGAGTTCGGCGACCTCATCGAGGACTCCGAGGCGGTCGTCCCCGCCGACGCGGTCAGCTTCACGCTCCTCCAGGAGCAGCTGCACTCCGTGCTCGACACGCTCAGCGAGCGCGAGGCCGGTGTGGTGTCCATGCGGTTCGGCCTCACCGACGGACAGCCGAAGACCCTCGACGAGATCGGCAAGGTCTACGGGGTGACGCGCGAGCGCATCCGCCAGATCGAGTCGAAGACCATGTCGAAGCTGCGCCACCCGTCGCGCTCCCAGGTGCTCCGCGACTACCTGGACTGAGCCTGACGCTCTGACGTGACGAAGCGCCCCCGGCCGATGAGTTCCACGGTCGGGGGCGCTTCGTCGTGGTACGGGGGCGCGCGATGTCGGGATGCGACGACGGCCGTACGGAGTGACGCTGGGTACGCACTACACTCCGCACGGTCAGGAGGTCGTATGCGTTCTCTTATTTCCGCGATGCTTGGTGCCCTCGCGCTGGTGGTGGCGGTTCCGAGTCCGGCGTCGGCGGACCGGATAGTCGTCGGGGGGCAGCAGGTGGAGGTCGCGGACGCCCCCTGGGTGGTGGCCCTGGCCAGCCGGAGCCGCTTCGGCACGGCGCGCTCGGGGCAGTTCTGCGGCGGTGTGATGGTCTCGCGCACGGCGGTGGTCACCGCCGCACACTGCCTGGGCCGGGAAGTGCTCGGCGTGGATCGGCAGGACGTCCGGGACCTGCGCGTTCTCGTCGGGCGCGAGGATCTGGGGGGTAACGGTGGGCGCGAGATCGAGCTGAAGAAGGACTGGGTCAACCCGGACTACGACTCCGTGAGCAACGCCGGCGATGTGGCGGTGCTCACGCTGGCGGAGCCGGTGCCGGCCTCCGACGTCATCCGAATGGCCCCCAAGGGCGACGCCGCCTACCGGCCGGGCTCCACGGCCGCGGTCTACGGCTGGGGCGACACCACGGGCAAGGGGAGCTACGCCTCCACCCTGCACGCGGCCCAGGTGCGGGTCCTGGACGACGCGCGGTGCCGCCGCGCGTACCCGGGCAGCGCCGACGGTACGTACCGGCCCTCGTCGATGCTCTGCGCGGGGCAGCCGGGGGGCGGGCGCGATGCCTGCCAGGGGGACAGCGGCGGGCCTCTGGTGGCCCGTGGGCGGCTCATCGGGCTCGTGTCCTGGGGCAGCGGCTGCGGGGAGCCCAGAAGCCCGGGTGTCTACACGCGGATCTCGGCGGTCGCCCCGCTGGTGGCCCGGCACGACTGAACCGCGCCATGGGCAGGCCCGGTCCTGGAAGGGGCCGGGCCTGCCCACGGGCGTGCCGGGACACGAGAGCGGGCGGCGTTCCCTGGATCGGGATAGCCGCCCGCGGCTGTCCGGCCTGGCCGGACCTCGCTCGTCGTGGATGCGATGTGTCAGCGTTCCTCGTCGGACGCGGACGCGGACGCCGGGGCAGCGGTCAGCCGCTCCGTCTCATCCTGTATTTCCGCGGCGATCTTCTTGAGTTCTGGCTCGAACTTGCGCCCATGGTGAGCGCAGAACAGCAGTTCACCGCCGCTCATGAGAACGACGCGCAGGTAAGCCTGGGCGCCGCAGCGGTCGCAGCGGTCTGCGGCCGTCAGCGGGCTCGCGGGGGTCAGAACAGTAGTCACGTCGCCTCTTCTCTAGCTCGACGAGCTGTCGTACCAGGGTCAACATCCAACCAGGCCGAAAACGTTCCCGCTGCCGGCTTTTCCTCGAAACTTCCTTCCGAGGGGTCGGATCCTGACGGTTTGGCGGCGAATGAGCCGTAGTGCGTTGGCTTACGGTTTCACGTCGCTTGTCGGTATGTGTCCTCCCGGCTGGGTTGCCGGCTTGTTGAAGAGGACGTGCCCGGAGCCTAAATGGTTCATGCCTCCAAGGGAACGTGATGTGGGCGTCACTCCATTGAGGGATCGAACGTACGAGCGACTCTGGACTACCATGGGCGTTCTCATGGGTGGCGGCACAAAGGCTCTATCAGGCGTCGGTACCCTCTGAACGGCGACCGAGCCAACCTCTGAACCCGGACTCGGGTCAGACAGAAATTCAGCGAGGAGCGAACCGCGTGACCGCCGATACGTCCGTGCCGTCCACCGCATTGCTGACCGGGGCAGACCGGGACGAATCCAACTACACCGCGCGGCACCTACTCGTCCTTGAGGGCCTGGAAGCCGTCCGCAAGCGCCCCGGCATGTACATCGGGTCGACCGACAGCCGCGGTCTGATGCACTGCCTCTGGGAGATCATCGACAACTCCGTCGACGAGGCCCTGGGCGGCTACTGCGACCGCATCGAGGTGATCCTCCACGACGACGGGTCCGTGGAGGTCCGGGACAACGGCCGCGGCATCCCCGTCGACGTCGAGCCGAAGACCGGCCTGTCCGGCATCGAGGTCGTGATGACCAAGCTGCACGCCGGCGGCAAGTTCGGCGGCGGGTCCTACGCCGCCTCCGGCGGCCTGCACGGCGTCGGCGCCTCCGTCGTCAACGCCCTCTCCGCCCGGCTCGACGTCGAGGTCGACCGCAACAGCAAGACCCACTCGATCAGCTTCCGCCGCGGCGTCCCCGGCATCTTCACCGAGTCGGGGCCGGACGCGCCCTTCGACCCGGAGAGCGGCCTCCTCAAGGGCAAGCGGGTGCCCAAGACCCGCACCGGCACCAGGGTCCGCTACTGGGCGGACCGGCAGATCTTCCTCAAGGACGCCAAGCTCTCCCTGGAGACGCTGCACGGGCGGGCCCGGCAGACCGCCTTCCTGGTGCCGGGGCTGACCCTCGTCGTGCGCGACGAGCGGGGCCTCGACGGGGAGGGGAAGACCGAGGAGACCTTTCGCTACGACGGCGGCATCAGCGAGTTCTGCGAGTACCTCGCCCAGGACAAGGCCGTCTGCGACGTGCTGCGCCTCAGCGGCCAGGGCACCTTCAAGGAGACCGTCCCGGTCCTCGACGACCGCGGGCATATGACCCCCACCGAGGTCACCCGCGAGCTCGGCGTCGACATCGCACTGCGCTGGGGCACCGGCTACGACACCACTATCCGGTCCTTCGTGAACATCATCGCCACCCCCAAGGGCGGCACCCACGTCTCCGGCTTCGAGCGCTCGCTGACCAAGACGGTCAACGAGGTGCTGCGCTCCGCGAAGCTGCTGCGGGTCGCGGAGGACGACGTCGTCAAGGACGACGCCATGGAGGGGCTCACGGCGGTCGTGACCGTACGGCTGGCGGAGCCGCAGTTCGAGGGGCAGACCAAGGAGGTGCTCGGCACCTCGGCGGCCGCCCGGATCGTCGGCAACGTGGTCGCCAAGGAGCTCAAGGCGTTCCTGGCCTCGACCAAGCGGGACGCCAAGCAGCAGGCGCGGTCGGTCATGGAGAAGATCGTCGCCGCGGCCCGTACGCGCATCGCGGCGCGGCAGCACAAGGAGGCCCAGCGGCGGAAGACCGCGCTGGAGTCGTCCTCGCTGCCCGCGAAGCTGGCCGACTGCCGCAGCGACGACGTGGACCGCAGCGAGCTGTTCATCGTCGAGGGGGACTCGGCGCTGGGCACCGCGAAGCTCGCGCGGAATTCGGAGTTCCAGGCGCTGCTGCCGATCCGCGGCAAGATCCTCAACGTCCAGAAGTCGTCCGTCTCGGACATGCTCAAGAACGCCGAGTGCGGCGCGATCATCCAGGTGATAGGGGCCGGCTCGGGCCGCACCTTCGACATCGACGCCGCGCGTTACGGCAAGGTCCTGCTGATGGTCGACGCCGACGTCGACGGCGCGCACATCCGCTGCCTGCTGCTCACGCTCTTCCAGCGCTATATGCGCCCGATGGTCGAGGCCGGCCGGGTCTTCGCCACCGTGCCGCCCCTGCACCGGGTCGAGCTGGTGAACCCCAAGAAGGGGCAGGAGAAGTACGTCTACACCTACTCGGACAGCGAACTGCGGCAGACGCTGCTGGAGTTCGACCGCAAGGGGACGCGCTACAAGGACAGCATCCAGCGCTACAAGGGCCTCGGCGAGATGGACGCGGACCAGTTGGCCGAGACCACGATGGACCCGCGCCGGCGGACCCTGCGGCGGATCAACATCAGCGACCTGGAGGGCGCGGAGCAGGCCTTCGACCTGCTCATGGGCAATGAGGTGGCGCCCCGGAAGGAGTTCATCACGAACGCGGCGTCCACCCTGGACCGTTCCCGCATCGACGCCTGAGGATCGGTGCCCGAGCACCGGTGCCTGAGCCCTGGTGTCCGTGTAGCGACGCCTGAGCACCGGTGCCGGCATATCGGGGCGGCCCGGGCCCCGGCCGCCGGTGGTCCACCTCCGGGTGGAGGGGCGGTCTCCACCCGGAGCCAACCCGTGCGCTGATCCGCCGGCCGACGGATCTCCGTAGGTTCGGGAGCGTTGTCCGCTCCTGCGCCTACGGAGGCTCCCGACATGTCCGGTCTGGTCGAAGCCGTGGTGATCGCCGCGGTCCTCGTACTGGTGCTGCTGCGCCAGTTCGCGCCGCAGCGCGTGGCGTCGGACGTCCGGCGGTGGTGGGTGCTGCCCGCGGTGCTGGTCTTCATGGCGGTGCGGAAGCCGGGGCTGGTCGACCACGCGCATGAGGCCGTCTCGGTGGCGCTGCTGGCGGCCGGGGTGCTGGCCGGGCTGGCGACGGGCGCGGGCTGGGCGTGGACCACGCGGGTGTGGTCCGACGCGTCGGGCGCGCTGTGGGCCCAGGGCGGCAAGGCGTCAGCCCTGGTGTGGGCGGGCGGCGTGGTGCTGCGGCTGGCCCTGCACGCGGTCGGGGCCGCGGCCGGGGTCCACCAGGGCGGGTCCGCGACCATGCTGACCGCGGCCGCGATGCTGCTGGCCCGCAGCGGTCTGGTGGTCTGGAAGGCTCAGGGGGTGCGGCCGGCGTACCGTGTCCCGGCCGGTGAGTGAGCGCGCCGCGACGGAAGGACCGTACGTGCCCGTCGAGAGCTGGACCGGCTGGCCCTACCGGGAGGCGCTGTCCCACGAGGGGGTTCCGCGCCGCCGGGTCGCGATGAACCAGTGCGTGAGGTTCACGCTGGTCGTGCTGATCGCCTGGCGGGCGTTCCAGGAGGGCTCCTTCCACGGCTGGGGTCTGCTCGTGCTGGCCGGCGGCATCGCGGTCTTCGCGGCCGTGGCGCGGGGCTACTTCCGGACCACCCTGGAACACCGGCTGCTGCCCTCCCTGGGGCTGTTGGGGCTGCTGTTCACCCTGGGGCTCGTGGTGCAACTGTTCGGGGCGTACAGCCCCGCCCGGTCGCTCTGGGCCGTGGGCGCGATCATCGCCGTGGAGCGGCTGCCGATGGCGTACGCGCTTCCCGCCGCCGCGGTCCACGCACTGGCGTACGGGCTGGTGAACGAGGACCGGCCGGTGGTGACCGCGGGGACCTGCGTCGGCCTCGCGCTGGTCGGCTACGCGCTCCGCCTCGACGCGGAGGCACGCGGCACCGGCTTCCGGCTGCTGGCCCAGGAGCGCGCGGCGCGGGCGGCGGAGGCCGAGTCCGCGGCGCTCGCCGAGCGCGCCCGGATCGCCCGCGAGATCCACGACGTGCTCGCCCACAGCCTCTCCGCGCAGCTGGTGCACCTGGAGGCGGCCCGGCTGCTGATCGAACGCGGCGAGAGCGACGAGCGGATCCTGGAGCGCGTCGTCCTGGCCCGCGGCATGGCCCGTGAGGGGCTGGCCGAGACGCGGCAGGCGCTCTCGGCTCTCCGGGGCGAGATGGCCCAGGTCGGGGACTTCCTGCGGGAGGTCGCCGACTCCCAGGGAGCCGCCGTCGAGGTGACGGGCGAGCCCCGGCAACTGCCCGCGGAGGCCGGGCTGGCGGTGCGCCGGGTCGCGCAGGAAGCGCTGACGAACGTCCGTAAGCACGCTCCGGGAGCGCCGGTCCGGGTGAGATTCGCCTATCTGGACGGCGAGGTGGAGCTGGAGGTCCGGGACGGGGGAGCGCGGCGGGCGGCCGGGGGGCTCGCGTCCACCGGCTCCGGGTACGGTCTCCTGGGGATGCGGGAGCGCGCCGAACTGCTCGGCGGCACCCTGGAGGCCGGCCCGGCGGGGCCGGGACAGGAGGGGTTCGTGGTGCGGCTGCGGGTGCCCGGATGACGCGCGGGACAGGGGGCGGTGTGACGGAGGACGGCATGTCGCGGCCGGCGGCTCGGGTCGTCGTGGCCGACGATCAGACCGTGGTGCGCGAGGGCATCGTGATGCTGCTGGGGCTGTTGCCGGGCATCGAGGTGGTCGGTTCGGCCGGCGACGGCGAGGAAGCGCTGCGGCTGGTCGCCGAACACGCCCCGGACGTGGTCCTGATGGATCTGCGCATGCCGCGCTGCGACGGCGTCGAGGCGACGCGGCGCGTCCGCGCCGAGCACCCGGCCACGCAGGTCGTCGTCCTGACGACCTACGCCGACGACGACTCGCTCTTCCCGGCGCTCCAGGCCGGCGCGCGCGGCTACCTCACCAAGGACGCCGACGGCGACGAGATCGTACGAGCGGTGGCGCATGTCATGTCCGGCGAGGCCGGGCTGTCGCCGCAGATCCAGCGGCGGCTGCTGGAACGGCTCGCCGCGCCCGTCCCCGAAGCCGCCTCCGCTCCCGCGGCGCCCCGCGAGCTGCCGGACGGGCTGACCGCGCGTGAGGCCGAGGTGCTCGCGCTGGTCGCCGACGGGCTCTCCAACGCCGAGATCGCCGGTGGCCTGCATGTCTCCACCGCGACGGTGAAGACGCACATCAACAACCTCTTCGCCAAGACGGGGGTGCGGGACCGGGCGCAGGCGGTGCGGTACGCGTACCGGCACGGCATCGCGAAGCCGCCGGGCGCGCCGGGCGGTTGACGACGCCGATGCCCGCCGCCCGGTACGGGGTCCACCGGCAGGCGGCGCGCGTGACGGCCGGGTGCGTCAGGGGCGCAGTGTGAGCTTGCCGAATACGGGGGTCGATGCGAGGCGTTCGTGCGCACGGCGGGCTTCGGCCGGCGGGATCTGTTCGTCGACGACCGGCCGCAGGTTGCCACTGGCCGCTTGGGCGAAGAGTCCGGCCGCCGCCGAGGCGGCCGCTTCGGGATCGACGGAGTTGAGGCTGAAGGCGAAGAGGGTCGGCGAGCGGTGGTAGGCGGTCTGGAGGCGGCGCTCGACGCGGCGTCAGAGGCCGCCACCTGCACCGGTGCGGCGGTGTCGGGCGGCGGGCGCGTGTGAACGGGCCGCCTGAAGGCCCTCCGGCGGCGTGGTCAGTGGCGGGGCAGGCGGGCGGCGATGCCGTCCAGGATGTACGTGAGGCCGGTGTCGAAGACGGTGTCGGCGTCGCGCGGGGCGGCGTCCACGACGGCCTCGGAGAGGGCGGGATAGCGGCCGGTGGCGAGCATGCGGCCGATGTACGGGCCGGCGGCGACCTGCCACTGCTGCTCGTCCAGGCCGGTGGACCGTTCGGCCCGCAGTTCGGCGATCTCCTTGCGGACCGCCCCGACCAGGTACGCGTCCACTGCCTCGACGGCGGCCAGGACCGTGTCGATGCCCTCGAAGCCGGGGGCGCGGCGCAGCGCGGCCAGGGACGATTCGAAGTTGGCCAGCGCGTTCGGGCCGAGGTGCGGACGCCCGCCGAGCAGGTCGGCGAACCACTCGTGCCTGAGGGCCGCCGCCCTGGTGCGGCGCGCGTGCGACCGCAGGTCGCGGCGCCAGTCGCCGCCGGACGGCTCGGGCGCGTCGATCTCGCCGTAGACCTCGTCGACCATGAGGTCGAGCAGTTCCTCCTTGGTGGAGAGGTAGCGGTACAGCCGCATCGGTCCCGCGTCGAGCACGGCGGCGACCTTGCGCAGCGACACCGCGTCCAGCCCGTCCGCGTCGGCGAGCGCGATGGCCGCCCGTACGATCCGGTCCCTGCTCAGCGGGGACGGCGCCGGACGGCTCGGGGGCTCGGGGCGCTCCCATACGAGCGTGGGGGTGTCGGCCGAGAACGTGGCTCCGTCGGCCGCGTCCCCGTCGAGATCGGAGTCATCGGCCCGGTCGCTGTGAGGCTCGGGCCGCCGTCGTATCGCCATCACGCCTCGTCCTCCACCTGGCTCCGGTTGGTCGTCCGTCCCGCTCTTCCGGTTTATCAGTAACGATACAGCGCACTGTTCGATACGGTGTATCGGCAGTTGTGGTGAGCGATGCGGCGCTCGCCATGTCGAAGTGCCATATCAATGTGGCCATATCGAAGTGGCCCTGTCGAAGCGCGTCAATGACACCTGGGGGCGGATCGCCGTGAGTATCGCCGTAGCCATCATCGGAGCCGGACCGGGCGGGCTGACCCTCGCCCGTACGCTGCGGGTCCACGGCATCGACGCCGTCGTCTACGAGCGCGAGGCGTCCCGTGCCGCGCGCGCCCAAGGCGGCATGCTCGACCTGCACCGCGAGAGCGGGCAGCGGGCCCTGCGGGAGGCCGGTCTGGAGGCGGAATTCCTCGCCGTCGCCCGCGGGGAGGGCCAGGACATGCGCCTGCTGGAGCCCGACGGCACGCTTCTCCTCCAGGAGGACACGCCCGACGACGCTCCGCTGGAGCGCCCCGAGGTCGACCGTGCCGACCTGCGGAACATCCTGCTCGACTCGCTCCCCGAGCAGGCCGTTCAATGGGGGCGCGACTTCCGGTCGGCGACCGCCTGGCCCGGCGGCGGGCACCGGATCCGCTTCGCCGACGGCTCCACCGCCGAGTGCGACCTGCTCGTCGGCGCGGACGGTGCGTACTCGCGGGTCCGGCCGCTGCTGACCGATGCCCGGCCCGTTCATATCGGCCGCAACACCGTCGAAGGCGTCATACCTGACCTCGACCGCACCCACCCCGAGCTGGCCGCGGCCCTCGGGCGCGGCACCTACTGGGTCCTCGGCCCCGACCAGTCGCTCGCGACCCAGCGCAACGGCGACGGGCGGGTCCGCGTCTACCTCAGCTTCCATACGGGCGAGGGCTGGCTCACCGACGCAGGCGGTCCGTTCGCCGACCCCGATCCCGACCGCGTCCGCGCGGCCCTCCTGGAGCTCTTCGCCGACTGGGCCCCGCAGTGCGCAGCCCTGATCCGGGCGTGCGAGGGACCCTTCGTGCCGCGCCCGATCGCCACCCTGCCGATCGGCCTGACCTGGGACGCCGTCCCCGGCGTCACGCTGCTCGGCGATGCCGCGCATCTGATGGCGCCCGCCGGACTGGGCGCCAATACGGCCATGCTCGACGCCGCCGAACTCGCGCTGCGGCTCGCCTCCGCAGCCGTCGGCGGCAACGGCGACGGCCGTGTGGAGGCTGCCGTCCGCGCCTACGAGGAGGAGATGTTCGTGCGCGCGGCCGAGGCCGCGCGGGAGGCCCAGAGGATGACGGAGCTTCTGATGTCCCCCGAGGGCGCGCGGGGGCTGTTGAAGTTCTTCCAGCCCGAGCGTTAGAGGGGCCCCAGGGCGACAAAGGGGGCGCATGGCGGAAGCGCTTACGCCGCCGGGCTGCCCTCCGCCCAGCTGTAGCGGTGCTCCGGGCGGCCCGTTTCGCCGTATTTCAGGGTGAGGCGCAGCCTCCCCGAGCCTTCCAGTTGTTTGAGGTAGCGCTGGGCCGTCGAGCGGCTCAGCCCCGAGCGCTCGGCGACCTCGTGGGCGGACAGGGGGAGCGACGCGTCCGACAGGACCCGGCGGATCAGTTCGGCGGTCGGGGCGGAGTGGCCTTTGGGCAAGGGCGTGATGGTGCTGGCGGTGCGCAGGGTGCCGAAGATGCGGTCCACCTGGTCCTGGCCGGCCTCACGGCCCGCCTCCTGCGCGCCGTCGAGGGTGCGGCGCAACTGCGCGTACGCGTCGAGCTTGACGCGCAGTCCGGCGAAGGTGAACGGCTTGACGATGTACTGGAGCGCCCCGAACCGCATGGCCGTCTGCACGGTGGCGACGTCGCGGGCCGCCGTCACCATGATCACGTCGGCGAGGTGGCCGGACTGCCGGATGCGGCGGACCAGCGACAGGCCCGTCTCGTCCGGCAGGTAGTGGTCGAGCAGCACCAGGTCGACGCCGCCGCGCTCCAGCAGCGCCAGCGCCTGGGCCGCGTTGTGCGCCGTGCCCAGGACGTGGAAGCCGGGCACCTTGGCCACGTACGCGGCGTTGATCCGGGCGACGCGGAAGTCGTCGTCCACGACCAGGACCTCGATCATCGCTTCACTCCTTCGAGTCGGAGTTCGAGTTCGCATTCAGGCCCGGGGTCGGGACCGGGGTCGGGGTCGGTTACGGGGTCGGGGTCGGTTACGGGTCCGGGGCCGGGCTGTGGGGCGGGTCCAGGTCCGATTCGGGGAGTGCGCAGCGCCTCCGGCAGCTCCACCGTGAACACCGCGCCGCCTCCCTCCCGCCGCGTCACCTCCGCCGTGCCCCCGTACCGCTCGGCGAGCCGCCGCACCAGCGCGAGGCCGAGGCCCCGACGGCGGTGCGGCGGCGGCTCCTTGGTGGACCAGCCGTCGGTGAAGACCAGATTCCGCGCCGCCGCCGGGACGCCGGGGCCGTTGTCCGAGACGCGCAGCCGCAGCGTCGTGCCCTCGGCCCGCAGCTCCACTTCGACGAAGGGCGCCTCGCCCGCGTCCCGCCGTACGGGCGCCCCCGCCGCGTCCAGCGCGTTGTCGACCAGGTTCCCGAGGACCGTGACCAGGTCGCGGGGGTCCACGACCCGGTCCGGCAGATCGGTGGCCGGTGCGATCCGCAGCGCCGCGCCGCGCTCCGCGGCGATCGCGCTCTTGCCCACCAGCAACGCGCTGACCAGCGGTTCTCGTACGCGCTCGGTCACCTGCTCGGCGGTCGCGCGGTGCGCGCCGGCCACCTCGGCGACGAACTCCGCGGCCTCCTTGTACAGCTCCAGCTCCAGCAGCCCCACGATGGTGTGCAGCCGGTTGGCGTGCTCATGGTCCTGGGCCCGCAGTGCCTCGGTGAGTCCGCGGGTGCCGTCCAGCTCCCGCCCCAGCTCCTCCAGTTCGGTACGGTCGCGCAGCGTCGCGACCGTGCCCCCGTCGGCCGTGTCCATCCGGTTGGCGACCAGGACCCGGCCGCCGCAGACCGTGAGCAGGTCCGTACCGGCCACCCGGCCCGCCAGGACGTCCGTCGTACGGCCCGGCGGCAGCACCTCGTCGAGGGGGCGGCCGGTGACGCCGGCCCCCGCCGCCAGGCCGAGCAGCCGCTGCGCCTCGTCGTTGACGAGCCGGACCCGGCCGCGCCGGTCGAGCGCGACGACGCCCTCGCGGATGCCGTGCAGCATCGCCTCCCGCTCGTCGAGGAGCGCGGAGATCTCGGACAGTTCGATGCCGTGGGTGCGCCGCCGCAGCCGCCGCGAGGCGACGAGGGCGGCCAGGGCCCCGACGCCCAGGGCGGCGCCCGCGTACTCAAGGATGCCGGGGACGGCGTGCAGAAGCAGGGCGCGCACGCTGTCGTAGGCGATGCCGACCGAGACCGCGCCGACGACCGCGCCCGCGGAGTCGCGCAGGGGGACCTTGCCGCGGGCGGAGCGGCCGAGCGTCCCGCGGTCGATGCCGGTCCACTCGTGCCCGGCCAGCGCCTCGCCCGGGTCCGTGGAGACCGGCCGGCCGACCTCGGCGGGGGTGGTGTGGGAGTAGCGGATGCCGTGCGCGTCGACGATCACCACATAGCTGGCGCCGGTCGCGCGCCGGACGCGTTCGGCCGCGGCCTGCACCGGGCCGTCGACCGAGGGCCGGGTGGCCAGCACGTCGTGGGCGATGTCCGGCCGGGCGGCGGTGGTCTCGGCGATGGCCAGGGCGCGGCGCGCCGCCTGGGCGTCGAGCTGGTCGCTGAGCGGGGCGAGGAAGAGGCCGGCCGCGAGGACGGTGACGCCGGTGGTGATCAGCAGCTGTACGAGCAGGACCTGGGCGAAGACGCGGCGGGGCCACCGGATGTGCATGCGCGTCCCTTCCCTGCTGTCGCCGCCCCGGTCCGGGGCCCGTTCTCCCGGCGCGCACAGCACGTACAGCACGCTGTCGCGACCCGCCCGCTCCTCCGGTCGCCGCCGTCCCGTGTCGCATGTGCTGTTGTAGCGCGAGCAAAACGAGCAGAACAGGGTTTGCGCGCTCAAGCCGCACAGTGCTCACAAGACTCCCGCCGCGCCGCAGGCCGCGCCTAGCCTCCAGCCCCAGTCGCCCCGCTCGGGACCGCGGGGCAGGAGGTGGGCGATGACCAAGAACAGCGACCCCGGCCCCGGCGCCGCCCCGGCCATCGAACTGCGCGGCGCGAGCAAGGTGTTCCGTACGCCCTCGGGCGCCGGGCACACGGCCGTACGGGATCTCGGTCTGACCGTGCGCCAGGGCGAGTTCGTGGCCGTGGTGGGGCCGACGGGCTGCGGCAAGTCGACCACGCTGACGCTGGTGAGCGGGTTGGAGGAGCCGACCGAGGGCGAGGTGCTGATCGGCGGCGAGCCCGTGACCGGCATCAGGCCGGAGGTCGGCTTCGTCTTCCAGCAGGACGCCGTCTTCCCGTGGCGCACGGTGCTCTCCAACGTCATGGCGGGGCCGCGCTTCCGCGGCGTGCCCAAGGCGGCGGCCAGGGAGCGGGCCCGCGACTGGCTGGACCGGGTGGGCCTCGGCGCCTTCGAGGACCGCTATCCGCACCAGCTCTCGGGCGGTCAGCGCAAGCGCGTCGCGCTCGCCCAGACGTTTGTGGGGGAGCCGCGGATCCTCCTCATGGACGAGCCGTTCTCGGCGCTCGACGTGCAGACGCGGGCGCTGATGTCGGACGAACTGCTGGAGCTGTGGGGCGGCGCGTCGGCCCCGGACACCGCCGCCTCGGTCGTCTTCGTCACGCACGACCTGGAGGAGGCGATCGCGCTGGCCGACCGGGTGGTGGTGATGACGGCGGGCCCCGCCACGGTCAAGGAGACCTTCGCGGTCGATCTGCCGCGCCCGCGCCGGGTGGAGTCGGTGCGGCTGGAGCCGCGGTTCATCGAGATCTACCGGGAGATCTGGTCGTCGCTCGGCGAAGAGGTCCGCATCACGAGGGAGAGGGGGGCCGGCCATGCCGCGTGAGCCGTTGGGGGAGTCGGCGGATCGGGTGGGTTCGGCTGTCGCGCCCGCGTCCGCAGCCGTGTTGGAGGAGAGCGTTACGGGCGGTGGGGGTGGCGGGGGTGGCGGGGACGACGGGGGCCGTACGGGCGGTACGGGCCGTACGGAGGCCAGGGCGCGCGCTGCCCGTAGCCGTCGGCTGCTCGTGCACACGACGCGCGTGCTGCTGCTGGTCGCCGTGATCGCCGCCTGGGAGCTCATGGCGCGCAACGACGTCATCGACGCCTTCAACTTCTCGATGCCGTCCAGGATCTGGGACCAGATCGTCCAGTGGGTGGGGCACGGCACCGCGCAGGGCTCGCTGGGGGAGCAGATCTGGTACACGCTCTACGAGGCGCTGCTCGGCTGGCTCATCGGCGTCTTCGGCGGCGTGCTGCTGGGGATCGCGCTCGGCCGGATCTCCTTCCTCGCCGATGTGCTCGGCCCGTACATCAAGGTGCTCAACGCGCTGCCGCGGATTGTGCTCGCGCCGATCTTCCTCATCTGGTTCGGCCTCGGGCCGGCCTCCAAGGTCGCCTCGGCCGTGGTGCTGGTCTTCTTCCCCGTCTTCTTCAACGCGTTCCAGGGGGCGCGCGAGGTGGACCGCAACCTGGTCGCCAACGCCCGCATCCTGGGCGCGAGCAACCGCAGGGTGACACTCCAGGTGGTCGTCCCGTCCGCGACCTCGTGGATCTTCACGAGCCTGCATGTGAGCTTCGGCTTCGCGCTGATCGGCGCGATCGTCGGCGAGTACATCGGCGCCACGAAGGGGATCGGGCTGCTGGTCTCGGCTTCCCAGGGCACGTTCAACGCGGCCGGGGTCTATGCGGCGATGGTCATTCTCGCCGTGGTCGCGCTGCTGGCCGAGGGGCTGCTGACCTTCGCGGAGAAGCGGCTGTTCCGGTGGAAGCCGGGCGGCTCCGGCGGCGACCGCTGACCGCCCTCCGGGGCTGTATGCCCCCTGGGGCCATGTGGCCGCCCCGGGGTCGCATGCCCCCTGGGGCCATATGACCGCCCCGGGATCGCATGCCCCCTGGGGCCGTATGACCGCCCCTGGGCCGTAAGGACATCACCAGTTTCCCGACCTCATCTCAAGGACACGATGATGCGCACTCTCAGCAGGATCTCCGCGGCGGCCGTCGCGGGCGCGCTCTGCCTCTCGCTCGCCGCGTGCGCCAACGACGCGCAGGTGGGCGGTGGTTCGGGCGGTGGCACCGGCGGTTCGGGCGGCGGTTCAGGTGGCGGCGCGGGCGGCGGCGGCCAGGTCAAGATCATGGTCGGCGGCCTGGACAAGATCATCTATCTGCCGGCCATGCTCACCCAGAAGCTCGGCTACTTCAAGCGGGAGGGCGTGGACGTCCAACTGCTCACCGAGCCCGCCGGCGTGCAGGCCACCACCTCGCTGGTCGCCGGGGACGTCCAGGGCGTCGTCGGCTTCTACGACCACACGCTCGACCTCCAGGTCAAGGGCAAGCACGTGGAGTCGGTGGTGCAGTTCGCGCGGACGCCGGGCGAGGTCGAGGTGGTCTCCAAGAAGTCCGCGTCGCGGCTCGGCTCCCCGAAGGACTTCAAGGGCAAGAAGCTCGGGGTGACCGGTCTCGGCTCGTCCACCGACTTCCTCACCAAGTACTTGGCGGTCAGGAACGGCGTCGACGTCAGCGAGTTCACGCCGGTCGCCGTCGGGGCGGGCCAGACGTTCATCTCCGCGCTCCAGCAGGGCTCGATCGACGGCGGCATGACCACCGACCCGACCGTCGCGCAGGTCGTGGCCAAGGACGCCGGGAAGGTGCTCGTCGACATGCGCACCCCCGAGGGCTCCAAGGCCGCGCTCGGCGGCCTCTACCCCGCCGCGAGCCTCTATATGAACACCGACTGGGTGAAGGGCAACAAGGCGACCGTGCAGAGGCTCGCCAACGCCTTCGTCAAGACGCTGAAGTGGATGCGGGCGCACACGCCCGAGGAGATCGCGGCCAAGATGCCCGCCGACTACGCGCAGGGCGGCAAGGAACTGTACGTACAGGCCATCAAGAGCAGCCTGCCGATGTTCACCGACGACGGGGTGATGCCGGCCGACGGCCCGAGGACCGTGCACGAAGTGCTCAAGGCGTTCAATCCGACGCTGAAGAACGCCACCGTGGACCTGGAGAAGACCTACACCACGGAGTTCGTCAGGAAGGCGGGCTGAGGGGCCGGGCTCCGGCACTCCTCGTGGTCGGCGGCGGCGCGCTGCCGGCCGCCCGGACGGTGCTCGGCGGCGGCCCGGTGTCCGGCGGCGCCCCCGTGCGCTGGAGCGGTTCCGTGATCAGCAGCGGTCCCGCGTTCAGCAGCGACTCCGTATTCAGTGGCGGGCCCGTCCTCGGGGGCGACCGCGAACACGCCCGTTACGTCCATCCGGGCCGGGGAGCCGAGCGCCCTGCCGCAGCTCTCGGGCCGGGGCGGCTCCGCGGCGCCCTGCTCGACCGCGACCCACCACTGGCGGCCGTCCCGGTGGCCGACCGTCACGGTCCACGAGGGCGCGGCGCCCTCGGTCCGTACGACCGTGAACGCGTCGGCGGCGTCTTCGCCGGTCAGCTCCCGGACCGCCAGTTCGGCGGCCTGCGCCGGACGCTCCCACGCGGACCGGCCGCGGCAGCCGTCGGTGACCATCCGGCCCTCGCGCACCGCCTCGACCACCTCTTTCACGGCGGCCGCGGTGGCCCGCCCGTACGCGTATCCGTACGGCAGCACGACCAGCGTCGGCGAGAAGCGGTGGCCGCCGATGTGGGTGATCTCCCAGACGGCGGCGGTCTCCGAGGCCGCCAGTTCGGCGGCGAGCGGGCGGCCCAGCAGGGCGCAGCAGCGGTCCCGCTTGCCGTTGGTGCACACGAGCGTGAGCGGGTCGCCGAGGTACGCGCGCCAGTCGTACGGGCCGCGCAGCCCGCGCTCGTCGCCGGCCCCGAGCGCCGCGAAGTCCAGCTCCGCCAGGTGTGCGGGGTCGGTGATCTCGGCCGTACGCACCCAGGAGCGGCCCGGCAGGGTGTGGGCCGCGAAGACGCGCCGGGCGGCCGGTTCGCGGCAGTCCGCGGTACGGGCGGGGCGGCGGATCAGCGCGACGCGCACCCCGTGGGGCTCGGCGGCCTTCTCCAGGGCGCGCCCGAGGGCCGGTTCGAGGCGGCTGGCGGTGAGGGCCTCGGCGCCCCAGGGGCCGGGCTGTTCGATCAGCAGCCAGGTCCGGGCGGTGGCGGCGGTACCGGCCAGCGGCTCGGACAGGTCACGGGAAGCGGTCGCGCACGTGCTCACATAGGTAAGCCTAACCTGAGTTGCCGGGCGGGGCTTACCACTTGGGGAAGCCGGGCTCTCGACGGAGGCCGCGCCCCTACGGCTGCGGCAGCGGCAGCGGCTGCGGCGGGCGCGGGCCGCGGTAATGGCCGCTGGGGCGCATGCGCATGGGGCGTTCCTCGTACTCCTCCAAGGCGTGCGCGATCCAGCCCGCCGTGCGGGCGACGGCGAAGACCGTCTCGCCCGCCTCCACCGGCATCCCGGCCGCGACCGACAGCACGCCCAGCGTGAGGTCGACATTCGCGTGCAGCGAGGCGTGCCGGGCGGTGGCCGCCACCACGTCGCGGGCGGCGGCCAGTGCGTCGGCCGCCCCCGGCACGTCCGCCAGCATGCCGAACAGCGCCTGCGCGCGCGGGTCCTCGCCGGGGTAGAGGCGGTGCCCGAGCCCCGGCACCCGGCGGCCCGCCCGCAGATAGTCGGAGACGACCGCCCCCGCGCTGCCGCGCTCCAGCACCTCCGCCAGCATGCGGTGCGCGAGCCCGCTGGCCGCGCCGTGCAACGGGCCGTCGAGCGCGCCGAAACCCGCGGAGACGACGGCGTACGGGTGCGCCCGCGCGGAGGCGGCGACGCGGACGGCCAGCGTGGAGGCGGCCAGATCGTGGTCGATGAGCAGTACGAGCGCGGCTTCGAGGGCTCGTAGCGACGGCTCGTCGGCGGGCTGGTCGGTCAGCCGGAGCCACAGCCGCTCGGCGAGCCGGCCGCTCTCGCCGGCCGCGGCTTCCTCGGCGGGCGGCCAGTCGAACTGCCCAGGCGCGACTGACCCGTTGCCCTTGCCTATCTCTCCGGCGGCGACCGGTCCGGCGTGCGCGTCGTCCCCTCCGGCCGTCGGCCGGGAGTTTCGACCGACCCCCGCGCTCCCCGCCCGCCCGGCCGGCGGCAACGCGTCGACCAGTGTCGGGATCAGCCCCCGCGCGGCGCCCAGCACCGCCTCGGGGGAGAGGTCGAAGCGCAGCGGATCGGCGGCCGCCGCGGCGATGGTCGCCACGCGCAGCCGGTCCATCGGGCCGCTGTGCGCGGGCAGCGCCGCCACCGTGCGGCGCGCCGCCGCCAGCGCCTCGGCGGGGGCGGTGAACCGGGCGCCGGGCCGCAGCCGCCCGGTCCAGAGCCAGTCGGCGACCTCCTCGTAGCCGTACCGCCCGGCGAGCTCCGTCGCGTCCACGCCGCGGAAGTAGTAGCGGTCGGCGTCGATGAGCGTGATGCCGGTACGGACCGCCGGGTCGCCCCCGGCCGCCGACTCGCGCCGGCCGCCGCGCCGTACGAGCGCGTCGACCTCCCGCGCGTCGAAGGTGGAGCCGCGCCCGCCGGGGCTGCGGTGGCTCGTCAGCTGGCCCCGGCTCACGTACGCGTAGACCGTCTCGGGCTTCACGCCGAGCCGTTCGGCCGCCTCCCGCGTGGTCAGCCGCTCGCGCTCACGACTCGCCGCCCCACCAGCCCCATCCGCCTCTTGATCCACCATGCGTCACACCGTATCGATAGTGATTCACCCTAGACTCGACATTGATTCAATCAATATTGACAGCGAACGAGTCAAGCATAGACAGTCAAATCAATGAGCGAAACAGACCGAGGGAGACCGAACATGCCGACCACCGCGGCGAACGCGCCGATCGACGTACCCCGCGGGCTCGCGGGCGTCGTCGTCACCGAGACGGCGCTGGGCGACGTCCGGGGGCGCGAGGGCTTCTACCACTACCGCCAGTACTCGGCCATCGAACTCGCCGAGAACCGCGGCTTCGAGGACGTCTGGCACCTGATGTGCCGTGGCTCCCTCCCCGACGCCGGGCAGCGCGCGGCCTTCGCCGCCGAGACCGCCGCCCTGCGCCACCTGCCCGCCGACGTCCGCGACGCCCTGCCCGCCATCGCCCGGTCCTGCGCGCTCACCGGCCCGCTCGCGGGGCTGCGCACCGCGCTCTCCCTGCTCGGCGCCTCCTCGGGCGGCCGCCCGCTGTACGACATCGACGCCGACCGCCGCCGGGCCGACGCCCTCGCCGCCTGCGCGGCCGTGCCCACCCTGCTCACCGCGCTGCACCGGCTGGGCCAGGGGCTCGCGCCCGTAGAACCGCGCGACGACCTGTCGTACGCGGCCAACTACCTCTACATGATGACCGGTTCGGAGCCGGAGCCGGAGCGCGCGCGGGCCATCGAGCAGTACCTCGTCTCCACCGTGGACCACGGCTTCAACGCCTCCACCTTCACCGCCCGCGTCATCGCCTCCACCGGCGCCGATCTCGCCGCCTGCCTCGTCGGAGCCGTCGGAGCGCTCTCCGGCCCGCTGCACGGCGGCGCGCCCAGCCGCGCCCTGGACACCCTCGACGCCATCGGCACCCCGGACCGCGTCGACCCCTGGATCCGCGAACGCGTCCTGGCGGGGGAGCGGATCATGGGCTTCGGGCACCCCGTCTACCGCACCGAGGACCCGCGCTCCCGCATGCTGCGCGGCGTCGCGGAGCGGTTCGGCGGCCCCCTGGTCGAGTTCGCCGTGCACGTCGAGCGGCGCGTCCTGGAGCTCCTCGCGGAGCTCAAGCCGGGCCGCGAGCTGCACACCAATGTGGAGTTCTACGCGGGCGTCGTCATGGAGCTGTGCGGGGTGCCGCGCGCGATGTTCACCCCGACGTTCGCGGCCGCCCGGGTCGTCGGCTGGAGCGCCAATATCCTGGAGCAGGCGGAGGACTCGAAGATCATCCGCCCGGCGGCCCGCTACGTCGGCCCGCCGCCGCCCCAGCCGGTGCCCGCCGTGCGCTGACGAACGATGGAGACGCCCCCTTGGCCAAGCGACAGATCCCGGTCATCGTGCTCGCGGGATTCCTGGGATCCGGCAAGACCACCCTGCTCAACCACCTGCTGAGCAGGGCCGGGGGCAGCCGGATCGGGGCGGTCGTCAACGACTTCGGGAGCGTCGAGATCGACGCGATGACCGTCGCCGGGCAGGTCGACTCGATGGTCTCGCTCGGCAACGGCTGTCTGTGCTGCGCCGTCGACACCAGCGAGCTGGACGACTACCTCGACCGGCTGGCCCGCCCGGCGGCGCGCATCGACGTCATCGTCATCGAGGCGAGCGGCCTCGCGGAGCCGCAGGAGCTCATCCGCATGATCCTGGCCAGCGAGAACCAGGACATCGTCTACGGCGGGCTCGTCGAGGTCGTCGACGCCGCCGAGTTCGCCCGTACCCGCGCGGCGCACCCCGAGCTCGACCGCCACCTCGGCCTCGCCGACCTCGTGGTTCTCAACAAGGCGGACCGCGTCGCGGACGCCGAGCGCGATGACCTGCTCGTCACGTTGGCCGGGCTCGCCCCCGGTACGCCCGTCATCCCGGCCTCGTACGGGCGCGTCGACCCGGAGCTGCTCTTCGACCGCCGCCCCCGCGACGACCGCGCGGAGGCGGTGCGGCAGCTCTCCTTCGAGGACCTGGTGGCCGGCGACGACCACGGGCACGAGGACCACAGCGGCCATCTGCACGCGGCGTACGACAGCCTCTCCTTCGTCGCCGAAGCCCCCATGAACCCGCGCCGCCTGATGGACTTCCTCGACAGCAGGCCGCCCGGCCTCTACCGCATCAAGGGCATCGTCCGCTTCGAAGTGCCCGGCAGCCGGCAGAAGTTCACCGTCCACGCGGTCGGCGACTTCCTGCGCTTCTACCCGTCCCCCTGGGCCCGCGGCGAGGAGCGGCTCACCCAGCTCGTACTGATCGGCTCCGGCATCGACACCGCGGCCCTCCGCGAGGAACTGGAAGCCTGCCAGGACACGGAGGCCGCCGCCCAGGCCGCGGGCGAGCAGACCATGTGGGGCGTACTGCGGTACGTACAGGACCCCGAGGAGCAGCACGACCCCGAGGCCCGCCACGATCCCGAGGGCCGCCACGACCCCGAGGTCCACGTCGATCCGGAGGAACGGGCGGACGCCTGGTCGTAGCGGGGCCGCCGTACGGTTCCGCGGCGGCGGCCGGGCCCCCTCACGGGGAACCCGGCCGCCGCCGCTGTCCGTCCGGCTCCGCGCCTACACCGGCCCGGCGACCACCGCGACCGGCTTCGGGATCGGGACGCCCGAACCGTCGCGGCGCGGGTCGATCTCCGGGAGCTCCACCGGGGCGCCGTTCGCGGCCGCGGCCCGCGCGGGGGTCGCGCCCGCCCAGGCGGTGACCAGGCAGTCCTCGCCCTTGAGGAACCGCTGGCAGCGGACCCCGCCCGTCGCCCGCCCCTTGCGCGGGTACTGGTCGAACGGCGTCAGCTTCGCGCTCTGCAAGGAGTCGTCCAGGGTGCCGTGCGAGCCCGCGACCGTGAAGACCACCGCGTCCGCGGCCGGGTCGATCGCGGTGAAGGAGATGACCTTCGCGCCCGCGCTCAGCTTGACGCCCGCCATGCCGCCCGCGGGCCGGCCCTGCGGCCGGACCTGGCCCGCCGGGTAGCGCAGCAGCTGGGCGTCGTCCGTGATGAAGACCAGGTCCTCCTCGCCGGTGCGCAGCTCCACCGCGCCGACGATCCGGTCGCCGTCCTTGAGGCCGATGACCTCCAACTCCTCCTTGTTCGCCGGATAGTCGGGGACCACGCGCTTGACCACGCCCTGCTCCGTGCCGATCGCGAGGCCCGGCGAGGACTCGTCCAGCGTGGTGAGGCAGACCAGCCGCTCGCCGTCGTCCAGGGACAGGAACTCGGAGACCGGCGCGCCGCCCGACAGGTTCGGCGCGGCGGCCGTGTCCGGGAGCTGCGGCAGATCGATCACGGGCAGCCGCAGCAGCCGGCCGGCCGAGGTCACCGCGCCCACGTCGGCCCGCGCCGTCGCCGGCACCGCCGAGACGATCACGTCGTGCTTGACGCGCTTGGCGTCCTCGTCGAACGACAGCCCGCCGTTGGCCGTACGGGCCAGGAGCCCCGTCGAGGAGAGCAGCACCCGGCACGGGTCGTCGGCGACCTCCAGCGGCACCGCCGCCACCGTCGCGCCCGCCGAGGCCAGCAGCACCGTGCGCCGGTCGGTGCCGAACTTCTTGGCGACGCCGGCCAGTTCCGAGGAGACCAGCTTGCGCAGCTCCGCGTCGGATTCGAGGATTCCGGTGAGCTCGTCGATCTCGCCGTTGAGCCGGTCGCGCTCCGACTCCAGCTCGACCCGGTCGAACTTCGTGAGCCGCCGCAGCGGGGTGTCCAGGATGTACTGCGTCTGGACCTCGGACAGCCCGAACCGCGCCATCAGGGCTTCCTTGGCCTTCGCCGCGTTCTCGCTGGACCGGATGAGGCGGATGACCTCGTCGATGTCGATGAGCGCGACGAGCAGCCCCTCGACCAGGTGCAGCCGGTTGCGCCGCTTGGTGCGTCGGAACTCGCTGCGCCGCCGGACCACCTCGAAGCGGTGGTCGACATAGACCTCCAGCAGCTCCTTGAGGCCCAGCGTCAGCGGCTGGCCGTCCACCAGCGCGACGTTGTTGATGCCGAAGGACTCCTCCATCGGCGTCAGTTTGTAGAGCTGCTCCAGGACGGCCTCCGGGTTGAAGCCGTTCTTGATCTCGATGACCAGCCGCAGGCCGTGCTCGCGGTCGGTGAGGTCCTTGACGTCCGCGATGCCCTGGAGCTTCTTCGCGCCGACCAGGTCCTTGATCTTGGAGATGACCTTCTCGGGGCCGACCGCGAACGGCAGCTCCGTGACGACGAGGCCCTTGCGGCGCGCCGTCACATTCTCCACGGTGACCGTGGCGCGGATCTTGAAGCTGCCGCGCCCCGTCTCGTACGCGTCCCGGACGCCGGACAGGCCCACGATCCGGCCGCCTGTCGGCAGGTCCGGCCCCGGCACGTACTTCATCAGGGTGTCGAGGTCGGCGTTCGGATGCTTGATCAGATGCCGGGCGGCGGCGATGACCTCGCCCAGATTGTGCGGCGGCATGTTCGTCGCCATGCCGACCGCGATCCCCGACGCGCCGTTGACGAGCAGGTTCGGGTAGGCGGCGGGGAGGGTGACCGGCTCCTGCTCGCTGCCGTCGTAGTTCGGCGCGAAGTCGACGGTGTCCTCGTCGATCGAGTCCGTCATCAGCGACGAGGCCGCCGCCATCTTCGCCTCGGTGTACCGCATGGCGGCCGGCGGGTCGTCGTTGCCGAGCGAGCCGAAGTTGCCGTGCCCGTCGACCAGCGGCACGCGCATCGAGAAGGGCTGCGCCATGCGCACGAGCGCGTCGTAGATCGAGGCGTCCCCGTGCGGGTGGAGCTTTCCCATCACCTCGCCGACGACGCGGGCGCACTTCACGTGCGCGCGCTCCGGGCGCAGGCCCATCTCGTTCATCTGGAAGAGGATGCGGCGGTGCACCGGCTTCAGCCCGTCGCGCGCGTCGGGCAGGGCGCGCGAGTAGATGACCGAGTAGGCGTACTCGAGGTAGGAGCCCTGCATCTCGTCGACGACGTCGATGTCGAGGATGCGCTCCTCGAAGTCGTCCGGCGGCGGGGTTTTCGTGCTGCGGCGGGCCATCGCGGCTGCGGCTCCTTCATGTACCGGTGCGGGGTGGTGACGCCGACCATTGTGGACCGCGCCACTGACAACGCCGACCGCGACCCGTCCGTAAGAGCGTTCCTCGCCGGGAACTTCGCCAGATGTCAGCGCGCTTGCATACAGTGACAGGACCGATTTGAACGCGGGACATCACGCGGGTCATCACGCAGCGAAGGGACGTACATGCCCATGGGTCACACGGCCACGCAACAGGCCGGTACCAGCGGCCTGACAGCGACCGAGCACCGCCTGGCCAATGGCCTGAGGGTGGTGCTCTCCGAGGACCACCTGACCCCGGTCGCCGCGGTCTGCCTCTGGTACGACGTCGGTTCCCGCCACGAGGTCAAGGGCCGTACGGGCCTGGCTCACCTCTTCGAGCACCTGATGTTCCAGGGCTCCGCGCAGGTCAAGGGGAACGGCCACTTCGAGCTGGTGCAGGGCGCCGGCGGCTCCCTGAACGGCACCACGAGCTTCGAGCGCACCAATTACTTCGAGACCATGCCGGCCCATCAGCTGGAGCTCGCGCTCTGGCTGGAGGCCGACCGGATGGGCTCGCTGCTCACCGCGCTCGACGAAGAGTCCATGGACAACCAGCGGGACGTCGTCAAGAACGAGCGCCGCCAGCGTTACGACAACGTGCCTTACGGCACGGCGTTCGAGAAGCTGACGGCCATGGTCTACCCCGACGGCCACCCCTACCACCACACGCCCATCGGCTCGATGGCCGACCTCGACGCGGCCTCCCTGGAGGACGCGCGGGCCTTCTTCCGCACGTACTACGCCCCCGGCAACGCGGTCCTCTCGGTCGTCGGCGACATCGACTCCGAGCAGACCCTCGCCTGGATCGAGAAGTACTTCGGCACCATCCCCTCGCACGACGGCAAGCAGCCGCCCCGCGACGGGACCCTGCCCGACACCATCGGCACGGAGCTGCGCCAGGTCGTCGAGGCCGAGGTGCCCGCCCGCGCCCTGATGTCCGCCTACCGCCTGCCGCACGACGGCACGCGCGAGGCGGACGCCGCCGACCTCGCCCTCACCGTCCTCGGCGGCGGCGAGTCCTCGCGGATCCACAACCGCCTGGTCCGCCGGGACCGCACCGCCGTCGCCGCCGGCTTCGGGATGCTGCGGCTGGCGGGCGCGCCCTCCCTCGGCTGGCTGGACGTCAAGACGTCCGGCGGGGTCGAGGTGCCGGCCATCGAGGCCGCGGTCGACGAGGAGCTGGCCCGGTTCGCCGCCGAGGGGCCGACCCCGGAGGAGATGGAGCGGGCCCAGGCCCAGCTGGAGCGCGAGTGGCTGGACCGGCTCGCCACGGTCGGCGGGCGCGCCGACGAACTGGCCCGGTTCGCCGTGCTGTTCGGCGACCCGCAGCTCGCGCTGTCCGCCGTGGGGCGCGTACTGGACGTCACCGCGGAGGAGGTGCGGGCCGTCGCCGCGGCCCGGCTGCACCCCGACAACCGCGCGGTGCTCGTCTACGAGCCGACCGAGCCGGCGGAGACCGAGCCGGCGGACGCCGGGCAGGCGGCCGACGGAGCCATCGAAGACATCGCGAAGAACGCCGAAGAGCAGGAGGCGGGCCAGTGAGCGACACCGTGGCCACCACCACCATGCAGTTCCACCCGCAGCCGCAGCCCGGCGCCCCCACCCCGTGGGCCTTCCCGGCCCCCGAGCGCGACCAGCTGCCCAACGGCCTCACGCTGCTGCACTGCCACCGCCCCGGCCAGCAGGTCGTCGCCGTGGAGGTCAACCTCGAAGCGCCGCTGGAGGCCGAGCCGGCCGGGCTGGACGGCGTCGCCACGATCATGGCGCGCGCCCTGTCCGAGGGCACCGACAAGCACTCCGCCGAGGAGTTCGCCGCCGAGCTGGAGCGCTGCGGCGCCACCCTCGACGCGCACGCCGACCACCCGGGCGTCCGGGTCTCGCTGGAGGTCCCGGCCTCCCGGCTGCCCAAGGCGCTGGCCCTGCTCGCCGACGCGCTGCGGGCGCCGGCCTTCGCGGACAGCGAGATCGAGCGGCTCGTGGGCAACCGCCTCGACGAGATCCCGCACGAGCTGGCCAACCCGGCCCGGCGGGCCGCCATGGCGCTGTCCAAGCAGCTCTTCCCCGCGGGCGCCCGCATGTCGCGGCCCCGCCAGGGCACCGAGGACACCGTCCGGAACATCGACGCCGCGGCCGTACGGGCTTTCTACGAGGCGCACGTACGGCCCGCCACCGCGACCGCCGTGGTCGTCGGCGACTTCACCGGCGTCGACCTGGCCGAGGCCCTCGCGGACACGCTCGGCACGTGGACCGGCGGCACCGCCGAGCCGTATCCGGTCACGCCCATCACCGCCGACGACACCGGCCGGGTGGTGATCGTGGACCGCCCCGGCGCCGTGCAGACCCAGCTGCTCATCGGCCGGATCGGCCCCGACCGGCACGACCGCGTCTGGCCCGCCCAGGTCCTCGGCGCGTACTGCCTCGGCGGCACCCTCACCTCGCGCCTGGACCGCGTCCTGCGCGAGGAGAAGGGCTACACCTACGGTGTCCGCTCCTACGCCCAGGTGCTGCGCTCCTCGGAGCCCACGGCCCTCCAGGGGTCCACGGGCGCCTCGCTGCTGGCCATCAGCGGCTCGGTGGACACCGAGTCCACCGGACCGGCGCTCGCGGACCTGTGGACCGTGCTGCGGACGCTGGCCGCCGAGGGGCTGACGGACGCCGAGCGCGACGTCGCCGTGCAGAACCTCGTGGGCGTCGCCCCGCTGAAGTACGAGACGGCCGCCGCCGTCGCCGGGACGCTCGCCGACCAGGTCGAGCAGCACCTCCCGGACGACTTCCAGGCCCAGCTGTACGCGCGCCTCGCGGAGACCGGCACGGTGGAGGCCACCGCGGCCGCCGTCAGCGCCTTCCCGGCCGACCGGCTCGTCACGGTCCTCGTCGGCGACGCCGCGGAGATCCAGGGGCCCGTCAAGGCGCTCGGCATCGGAGAGGTGACGGTCGTCTCCGGCTGACCGCCGGGAAAAAGGACCGCGATAACGGCAGGACCCCCATAACGGGGTGAGTGGGGCGCGAGGGACCTTTGGGGCCTTCGCGCCCCGCTGTATGTCCGGTTTATCGGAGAGGTTGCCTTTCTGCTGTGTGGCCTAGGGCACAAAATCGCGGTTCTGTTTGCCGATTGAAAGAAGCGCCGAATAAGTTCGTGGCGGTTGTCCGTCAGATGTGAGTCGCATCCGCGGCCCCGGGCAACCATCGCCGAGTCCCCGAGATGGCGTGAGCCAGGGGAGCCGGGGACCCACACGTCCCTGGGGTGAATCGGACCCCTTCCCGGAGGGGCCCGTAGGAGACCTTCCTGCTCCGAACCCGTCAGCTAACCCGGTAGGCGAGAAGGAAGGAAAGGATCAGCCGTACCTATGGCGTTCACCCGTGCCACCGGGAAGCACCGTCGTCCGAGCCGCGCCGTGCGCGTCGGCGCCAACGCGGCGGGGGTCGCGACCCTGGCCGCGACCGGCGTCGTCGCCGGCCTCGCCTCCCCGGCCCTCGCGTCCGGCGGCGACCGCGCCCCGCAGGTCGAGGACACCGGCCTCACCCAGGCCGTCGTCATGAGCAACGACGTCGCCGACAGCATCGGCGCCCAGGCCGACACCCAGCAGCACGCGGCCGAGGCGGCCGCCGCCAAGGCGAAGGCCGAAGCCGAGGCCAAGGCGAAGGCCGCCGAGGCCAAGAAGCGCGCCGAGGAGGCCAAGCGGAAGGCCGACGCGGAGCGCGCCGCCAAGGCGAAGGCCGCCCGAGACGAGGAGCGCAGGCGGCTCAACGCCTTCGTCCTGCCGGTCGACGGCTCGTACGTCTCCACCGGCTACAAGGCGTCCAGCGGACTGTGGTCCTCCGGCAGCCACACCGGCGTCGACTTCCACGCCGGCCAGGGCTCCTCCGTGCACGCCGTGGGCGCGGGCACCGTCGTGGAGGCCGGCTGGGGCGGCGCGTACGGCAACAACATCGTCATCAAGATGAACGACGGCACGTACACGCAGTACGGGCACCTCTCCTCCATCGGCGTCTCCGTCGGCCAGACGGTCACTCCGGGGCAGCAGATAGCCCTCTCGGGCGCCACCGGCAACGTCACCGGCCCGCACCTGCACTTCGAGGCCCGTACGTCCCCCGAGTACGGCTCCGACATCGACCCCGTCGCGTACCTGCGCGCGCACGGCGTCAGCCTCTGAACCTCGCACAGAAGGCCCCGGCCCTCCCGGCCGGGGCCTTCTGCGTGCGCGAGTGCCGCCTGTACGCACGCAAAAGCCGCGGCGACCGTGAGAACAGTCACCGCGGCCCGTCGCCGCGCGCGGCCGTGCCGCGCCGGTGGAAACCGAATCAGACGGTCTCCGGGAGCTCCTCGAGGCCCTCGGCGACCAGCTTCGCGAGGCGGTCGAGCGCGGCCTCGGCGTCGTCGGCCTCGGAGGCGAGGACGATCTCCTCGCCGCCCTGGGCGCCCAGGCCCAGCACCGCCAGCATGGAGGCGGCGTTGACCGGGTTGCCGTCGGCCTTGGCGATCGTCACGGGGACGCCCGAGGCGGTCGCGGCTCGGACGAAGATCGACGCGGGGCGGGCGTGCAGCCCCTCGGCCCAGCCGACGGTGACGCGGCGCTCAACCATGGTGTTGCCCTTCAAGTCGTCATTGGTTGTCTAGACCAGTCTCTCACGGTGCCGCCGTCGCTCCTGCGGAGACGTCCGGCGCCGCGCCGCCCCCTGCTCCCTCCTCCATTGTGCCGCCCCGCCCGCCGTCACCCGCCTCCACCTGCCGTGCTCCCGCGCCCGCCGCGCCCCTCCCCACCCTGCCCCGACCCTCCGGTGTCCGCGAGCCGAGCTCTGTCGGCGCCCGGTCGTACGCTGGCCCCATGCACACGCCGTCGGAGCACGCCGCGTACCCGACCCACTGGGAAGCCGATGTCGTGCTGCGCGACGGCGGCACGGCTCAGATCCGGCCCATCACCGAAGCCGACGCGCAGCGCCTGACCAGCTTCTACGAGCAGGTCTCGGACGAGTCGAAGTACTACCGCTTCTTCGCCCCCTATCCGCGCCTGTCCGACCGCGACGTCCACCGCTTCACCCACCACGACTACGTGGACCGGGTCGGCCTCGCCGCCACGGTCGGCGACGAGTTCATCGCCACCGTCCGCTACGACCGCATCGACGCGCGCGGCATGGCCGCCACCGCCCCCGCCGACGAGGCGGAGGTGGCGTTCCTCGTCCAGGACGCGCACCAGGGCCGCGGCGTCGCCTCCGCCCTCCTCGAACACATCGCGGCCGTCGCCCGCGAGCGCTCGATCCGCCGGTTCGCCGCCGAGGTGCTGCCCGCCAACACCAAAATGATCAAGGTCTTCACGGACGCCGGGTACACCCAGAAGCGCTCCTTCGAGGACGGCGTCGTCCGCCTCGAATTCGACCTGGAACCCACCGACCAGTCCCTCGCCGTCCAGCGGGCCCGCGAGCAGCGCGCCGAGGCCCGCTCCGTGCAGCGGCTGCTCGCCCCCGGCTCCGTCGCCGTCGTCGGCACCGGCCGGGAGCCCGGCGGCGTGGGCCGCACCGCCCTGCGCAACGTCCTGGCGGGCGGCTTCACCGGCCGTACGTACGCGGTCAACCGGGCCTTCCCGGCAGGCGCCTCGCGGCTGCTCCCGGAGGACGTCCCCGCCTACCGCTCGGTCGGCGACATCGGGGAGACCGTCGACCTGGCGGTCGTCGCGGTCCCCGCCGACCAGGTGCCCGCAGCCGTCGCCGACTGCGGCGAGCACGGCGTGCAGGGCCTCGTCGTGCTCTCCGCCGGATACGCCGAGAGCGGCCCCGAGGGCCGCGACCGCCAGCGCGAACTGGTCCGCCAGGCCCGCTCGTACGGCATGCGCGTCATCGGCCCCAACGCGTTCGGCCTCATCAACACCGCCTCCGGCGTCCGGCTCAACGCCTCCCTCTCGCCCGAGCTGCCCGCCGCCGGACAGGTGGGGCTGTTCTCCCAGTCCGGCGCCATCGGCATCGCGCTGCTCTCGGGACTGCACCGCCGCGCGGCCTCGCTCGCGGGCGTCTCCACCTTCGTCTCGGCCGGCAACCGCGCCGACGTCTCCGGCAACGACTTCCTCCAGTACTGGCACGACGACCCGGAGACCGCCGTCGTCGTCATGTACCTCGAATCCATCGGCGACCCGCGCAAGTTCACCCGCCTCGCCAAGCGCACCGCCGCCGTCAAGCCGGTCGTCGTCGTCAAGGGCGCCCGGCACGGCGGCACCGCCCCCTCCGGCCACGCCGTGCCCACCACCCGCATCCCGGACGCCACCGTCTCCGACCTGTTCCGGCAGGCCGGGGTCATCCGCGTGGACACCGTCACCGAACTCGCCGACACCGGGCTGCTGCTGGCGGCCCAGCCGCTGCCCGGCGGCCCGCGCGTCGCCATCCTCGGCAATTCGGACTCCCTCGCCCTCCTCACCTACGACGCCTGCCTCACCGAGCGGCTCCGCCCGCTGCGGCCGCGCGACCTCACCACGTCCGCCGGGCCGGCCGACTTCCGCGCGGCGCTCGCCGACGCCCTCGCCGACGACCTCTGCGACGCGGTCGTCGTCACCGCCATCCCCTGGGTCGGCGACGCCTCGGCCGCGCAGCTCGCCCAGTCCCTGCGCGAGGCGGTGGCCGCCGCCCCGACAGCGAAGCCGGTGGCCGTCGTGCACCTCGAAATACCGGGCCTGGCCGAGGCGCTGGCCGCCCCGCGGGAGGACCCGGAAGCCGCGCCGGGCCCCGCCGCGGGCGGCATCCCCTCCTACCCCGCCGCCGAACGGGCCGTACGGGCGCTGGCCCAGGCCGCCCGGTACGCGCAGTGGCGCAAGGGGACCGCCACGCCCGGGCGGGTCCCGGAGTACGAGGACATCGACGAGGCCGGGGCCGCGGCCGACATCGACGTGCTGCTCGCCGCGCACGGCGAGGCCGCGTACGGGCGCGCCGCGCACGCGGGCGGCGACGCCCCGGCCGCACCCGCCCCCCGCTCCGTGCAGCTGTCCGCCGCGGACACCCAGCGGCTGCTGGCCCGGTACGGCATCCCCGTGCTGCCCGCGCTCCCCGCGCCCGGCCCCGACGAGGCCGTACGCGCAGCCGAGCGGCTCGGCTACCCCGTGGCCCTCAAGCCCACCGCGCCGCACCTGCGCCACCGCGCGGACCTCGGCGGGGTCCGCCTCGACCTCGGCGGCGAGCGCGAACTGCGCCGCGCCTACGCCGAGCTGACCGAGCTGCTCGGCAAGCCCGAGGAGCTGCGGCTCGTCGTGCAGTCGATGGCCCCGCGCGGCGTCGACACGGTCGTACGGGCCACCATCGACCCGGCCGTCGGCGCGGTGCTCTCCTTCGGGCTGGCCGGGGCGCCCTCCCTGCTGCTCGGCGACACCGCGCACCGGCTCGTACCGGCCACCGACCGGGACGCCGCCGAGCTGATCCGGTCCATCCGCACGGCCCCGCTCCTCTTCGGCTGGCGCGGCACCACCCCCGTGGACACCAAGGCGCTCGAAGAGCTCCTGCTGCGCGTCTCCCGCCTCGTCGACGACCACCCCGAGGTCGTCGCGGCCGACCTGGAGCCCGTGGTCGTCGCCCCGCACGGCCTCCAGGTCCTGGGCGCCGCCCTGCGCCTCGCGCCCCCGCCCGTCCGCACCGACCTGGGCCCCCGCCGACTGCCCGCCTACTGAGACCCATACGCCCCGTAGGATGGGCGTATGGCGAAGACCGGTACGACGACCCAAGGGCTGCGCGCGGCGATCGAGCGCAGCGGCTACTACCCGGCCCTCGTGGCCGAGGCGGTGGAGGCCGCCGTGGGCGGTGAGCCGGTCGTGTCCTATCTGGTTCACCAGGAGACGACCTTCGACTCCAACGAGGTCCGCCGGCACGTCACGGTCCTCGTGCTGACCGGCACCCGCTTCATCGTGAGCCACACCGACGAGCAGGCGGCCGACGGCACCTCGCCGTCGCCGTACGCCACGACCTCCACCGAGTCCGTGAAGCTCGGCCGGATCTCCTCGGTGGTGCTCAGCCGCGTCGTGGCCAACCCCGAGTCGTACACCCCCGGCACCCTGCCCCGCGAGGTCGTGCTGACCATCGGCTGGGGCGCGGTCGCCCGCCTCGACCTGGAGCCCGCCGCCTGCGGCGACCCTAACTGCGAGGCCGACCACGGCTACACCGGCTCCTCCACCGCCGACGACCTGAGCCTGCGCGTCAGCGAGGCGGGGGACGGGCCCGACACCGTGCGCCAGACCCTGGCGTTCGCGCAGTCCCTGTCCGAGGCGACGGCGGCGACCGGCCGCTGATGACCGACTACGCCTCCGGTCCCGCCACGTCCTGGCAGGACCCGCACCCGCTCGACCCCCGTTCCGCCCCCCTCCCGCGCTACGGCGCGGGCGCCCTGTCCGACCTCCTGCCCGCCGTCGCCGCGGGCCTGGAGGTCCCCGGCATCACCTCCGGCCTCCACCTGGAGCCCGCCGACCGCGCCTGCGTGTTCCTGATCGACGGCCTCGGCTGGGAGCTGCTGACGGCCCACCCCGCCGAGGCCCCGTTCCTGCACTCGCTGCTGGGCAGCTCCATGAACGGCACCGGGCAGCCGATGACCGCGGGCTTCCCCGCCACCACGGCCGCTTCCCTGGCCTCCGTCGGCACCGGCCTGCCGCCCGGCGCACACGGCCTCCCCGGCTACACGGTCCGCGACCCGGCCACCGGTCAGTTGATGAACCAGCTGCGCTGGCAGCCCTGGACCGACCCGTACGTGTGGCAGCCGTACCCCACGGTCTTCCAGCTCGCCGACGCCGCGGGCGTGCACACCTGCCAGGTGTCCGCCCCCGACTTCCAGCACACCCCGCTGACCAAGATCGCGCTCAGCGGCGGGACCTTCCACGGCCGGCAGCTCGGCGAGGACCGCATGGACCTCTCCGCCGACCGGCTGGCGGCCGCCGACCGCTCGCTCGTCTACACCTACTACAGCGAGGTCGACGGGGCGGGCCACCGCTTCGGCGTCGACTCGGACGAATGGCGCGGCCAGCTGATGTACGTCGACCGGCTCGCCCAGCGCCTCGCCGAGCAGCTGCCGCCCCGCTCCGTCCTGTACGTCACCGCCGACCACGGCATGATCGACATCCCCTTCGACCCCGAGTCGCGCATCGACTTCGACGAGGACTGGGAGCTCGGCGCGGGCGTGGCGCTCCTCGGCGGCGAGGGCCGCTGCCGCCATGTGTACGCGGTGCCGGGCGCGGCCGGCGACGTGCTGGCCTGCTGGCGCGAGGTGCTCGGCGAGCAGATGTGGGTGGCGGGCCGCGACGAGGCGATCGAGGCGGGCTGGTTCGGGCGGCCCGGCGACGGCGTGGACGAGCGGGTGCGCGGCCGGATCGGCGATGTCGTCGCCGCCGCCCGCGACGACATCGCCATCGTGGCCTCGCGGACCGAGCCGAACGAGTCGAGGATGGTCGGCCTGCACGGCTCGATGACCCCCGTGGAGCAGTTCGTTCCGCTCCTCGAAGTACGCACCTGAACCTCTGTTCCCCCTCCCGCATCCCGCCCCACGCTCCCGCACGACCGAAAGGCCCCCGCCCCCTCATGTCCGAGCTGGTGTTCTTCAGCGGAACGATGGACTGCGGCAAAAGCACACTCGCTCTGCAGATCGAGCACAACCGCTCGGCCCGCGGCCTGCAAGGGATGATCTTCACCCGCGACGACCGGGCGGGGGAGGGCAAGCTCTCCTCCCGGCTCGGCCTCGTCACCGAGGCCGTCGAGGCCGCGGACGGCTTCGACTTCTACGCGTACGTCGTCGCCCACCTCTCCGCGGGCGGCCGGGCCGACTACGTCATCGCCGACGAGGCCCAGTTCCTCGCCCCCGACCAGATCGACCAGCTGGCCCGCGTCGTCGACGACCTCGCGCTCGACGTCTTCGCGTTCGGCATCACCACGGACTTCCGCACCAAGCTCTTCCCCGGCTCCCAGCGGCTCGTCGAACTCGCCGACCGGATAGAGGTCCTCCAGGTGGAGGCGCTCTGCTGGTGCGGGGCGCGGGCCACGCACAACGCCCGCACCGTGGCCGGCCAGATGGTCATCGAGGGCGCGCAGGTCGTCGTCGGCGACGTGGACGGGGCGCAGGACACCGTGGGGTACGAGGTGCTGTGCCGCCGCCACCACATCCGCCGGATGACGGCGGCGACCGCCGGGGCCGGGGCGCTCTCCCCGGACGTCCTGCCCGTGGACGCCGAGGCCCACCGGCCGTACGCGCCGCGGCCGGTCTGAGCCCGCGCCCGTACGGCCGCCCCCCCCCGCTCAGCCCGCCTTCGGCGCCGGTGTACTGCTGCGGAGCAGGCTGAAGACCGCGCCCTCCGGGTCCGCGACCGTGGCCAGCCGGCCCGGCGCGGCGTCGCGGGGCGGCGCCAGCACCTGCCCGCCCAGCTCGGTCACCAGGCCGGCCGCCGCGTCCGTGTCCGCCGTCTCGAAATACGTCATCCAGCGCGGCCCCTGGTCGCGTGGGAGCGCGTTGCCGACGCCGTGGATCGCGGCCGCGGGCGAACCGTTCACATTGAGGGTCAGATAGTCGAAGTCCGCCGCCACCACGGCCTCGGTCTCATAACCGAAGACGGACTCGTAGAACTTGGCGATCATCGTGGTCTCGCCGGTCAGCAGCTCGTGCCAGACCGGCGTGCCGGGCACGCCCGCGCCCTGCGTGCCGAGGTGGCGGCGCCCCTCCCAGACGCCGAACGTCGCGCCGGACGGGTCCATGGCGATCACCAGCCGCCCCTCCTCCTCCGCTTCGAGGGGACCGACGCCCACCGTGCCGCCGCAGCACCGGATCCGCTCGGCCGTGATGTCGGCGTCGTCGCTCGCGAGATACGTCGTCCACGAGACCGGGAGCTGCCGGCCCGGCGGCAGCTCGCCGATGCCGGCCACGGGCCGGCCGTTCAGCTCCGCGCGCACGTACGGACCGAGCTGCCCCGGGCCCGAGTGGTACGTCCAGCCGAACAGGCCGCTGTAGAACTCCTGCGTCGCCGCCAGGCTGTGCACCATGAGGCTGGTCCAGCATGGCGTTCCAGGGGTGCGCCGAGTCGTTTCCTCGGTCATCGTCACTCTCTCCTCGGACGATCGTGGTGGCCGTGTCACCCGGGCCGGTCGTCGGCGCGCGGGGTGGTACGGGGACGGGGCCAGTCCAGATGTTCGCACCGCCTGTCATGGTGTGCGCCCCGGCCGCGCCGGATTTGGCGGGTTCCCCCCGGAGCCTGCCCGAATCGGCATGTCGCATCCGTTTCGGCGCCGTTGCCGTCCGGTATCGGACCATCGCCGCCACGGACCGGAACGCCGGACACGGGCGCCGGTCGCTGCGCGAGGATGGTCCTTATGAATGCCATCATCACCGCATCCGAACTCGCGAGCGAGTTGGCGGCGGCCCGCCCGCCGGTTCTCCTGGACATCCGCTGGCAGCTCGGCGGCCCGCCCGGCCGTCCGGAGTACGAGGCCGGGCACCTCCCCGGCGCCGTCTACATCGACCTCGACAGCGAACTGGCGGGCCCGGCGGGGGAGCGGGGCCGCCACCCGCTGCCGGACGTCGCGGCCTTCGGCGCCGCGATGCGCCGCGCGGGGGTCCGCGCCGACCGGGCGGTGGTCGTCTACGACGGCGGCCAGGGGTGGGCGGCGGCCCGCGGCTGGTGGCTGCTGCGCTGGACGGGGCACACGGACGTACGCGTCCTGGACGGGGGCCTGGCGGCGTGGACGGCCTCCGGCGGGGCCCTCTCCACCGAGGCCACGGCCCCCGAGGCGGGCGACTTCGAGCCGGAGCCGGGGGCCGCGGGGCTGCTGGCGGCCGACGACGCGGCGGCGCTGGCCCGCCGGGGCGTCCTGCTCGACGCGCGGGCGGGGGAGCGCTACCGGGGCGAGGTCGAACCGATCGACCGGGTCGGCGGCCATATCCCCGGCGCGGTATCCGCGCCCACGACGGAGAACGTGGCCGAAAACGGCCGCTTCCGCCCGGCCCCCGACCTGGCGGCCCGCTTCGCGTCCCTCGGCGCGAACGGCGAAACCGAGGTCGGCGTCTACTGCGGCTCGGGCGTGTCGGGCGCCCACGAGGTCCTGGCCCTGGCGGTCGCGGGCATCCCGGCGGCGCTGTACGTCGGCTCCTGGAGCGAATGGTCCGCCGACACGGCCCGCCCGGTGGCCACGGGAGCGGAACCGGGCTGACGACGCCCGCGGTGAGCACGGGACCGCCCCACGATCGCTGCCCCTGGCTCGTACGGGCCGGGGGCAGCGAGATGGTGGGGCCGTACGAGCCGTGGCTGTACGAGCAGGGGCTGTACGGGCCGGAATTGGGTACGCGCGCCCGGCTGACCGGGCCCGCCCGAACCGGTCGACGCCCGCGGTACGTACGGGCCGGGGCGCACCTCACACCCCGCCGACCCAAACCCCTCGCCCGGGGCCCGAGCCCACCGGCACCACCGGCGGCCCAGCCGGACGGCCACAGGCGCAACGATTCCGCACCTGCCGATCCAAGGGGCGGTGGCCCGCTACTCCTGCTTTTTGCGGCGGGTGCCGAAGACGATCTCGTCCCAGCTCGGGACGGCGGCGCGCCGCCCCGGCCGTACGCCGTCGGCCTCGGCCTGCCGGTCCGTGGTGCCCGTGAGCCGGTCCCGGTGGCCCGCCACCGAGCGCGGCATCAGCACGTCCGCGTAGGCCGATCCGGCGCTGGCCGCCGGCGCGGGCGGTTCGGCCGCCTCCGGCTCCTCGTCGTCGGGCTCCTCCGACGTGTCGCCGGTGGGCTGCTCCGGCACGATCATGTCGCCCCGGAAACTGGGCACGGCTTCCAGGAGGCTCGTCAGGGAGTCGCGCTCCCGCGGCGCGTCCTCGGTGGGCGGCTCCGGCTCGGGCTCGGCGGCGGACGACGGCGACTGCCGGTCCAGCGCGCGGTCGAGCGGCCGGTCCCGCGGCAGCCGGGCGATGCGCGGCACGAAGGGGAAGCTCGGCTCGGGCGTGTCGTCGCTCTCGCCGATCAGGACGCGGGCCTCGTCGTCCATGGCCTGGACGATCCGCCGGGGCGGGTCGTACGTCCAGCTCGCCGAGCGCATCTCGCCCGCGACGCGGTAGACGAGGAGCACCTCCCAGGTGCCGTCCTCGCGCCGCCAGGAGTCCCACTGGGCGGTGTCCTTCTCGGCGCCACGCAGCAGCAGGCGCTCCGCGACGGCCTCGCCGAGCTGCGGACCGGTGTTCTCGCCGGGGCGCCGCACGGGCGTCTTGCGGGCCCGCTCGGCCATGAAGGCGCGCTCGGCGAGCACGGGGCCCTCGAAGCGGCGGACGCGGTCGACGGGGATGCCCGCCATCTGCGCGACTTCCTCGGCGGAGGCTCCGGCCCGTATCCGGGCCTGGATGTCGCGCGGGCGGAGGTGGCTCTCCACCTCGATCTCGATCTGGCCGAGGCGGGCGCGGTCGTTGCGCACGGCGGCGCGCAGCCGCTCATCGATCGGAAGCGTGTACTCCGTGCTGTCCGCAGCCTTGAGCACCAGCCGTGTGCCGTCGTTTGAGACGGCCACGACACGCAGTTCGGGCATGGGGACCTCCCGGGTGGTGCCTGCCGACGTCACGTGCGTCGCTGCTTCCGCTAGTCGAGTGTGGCCTGCCCGGGTGCAGCCTGCCACAACATTGCCGAGTTGACCGGCGTGTCGGGTCGGGGACCCGATTCGCCGTTATGCCACGGTTACCGGTTCGCCACTCTCGGTGACCGTGCCATTCGCCCTGTACAGCCCGCTTCCCGTGCCGGATGTCGTCCTCCGGAGGAGGGCCTTCCGGGGCCCTCTCCCGTGAGTCCGGGCAGCCGGACGGGATACCGGGCCAGGGCTCGCCACAGTACTCCATTCGGGCCACCTGGGTGGATCGGCGCGCCATGGAACCTCTCGCGGGGCAAGGGAGTTGATCGCGCGCCTGTTCACCCCTGGGGGCGAGGTGAGTGGCGAGGTTCACACAATCACCTAAATCGGAACTGATCGCATCGCCCATAAGTCCCTTCTCTGTGCAGGGTGGAGTGAATGGGCAAGCAGAGGCTGGAGATGCAAGTAAAGGACGAAAGCGAGGAAAAACCGCAGAGTAAGCGGCTGGATCTCAGCATCGCCCAGGTGGCCGGCAGTGGACTGGCCGCCGTGATCGCCGCGCTCCTCGCGGGCAAGCTCGGCGTCTACGGAACGATCATCGGTGCGGGCGTGGTGAGTGTCGTGGCCACCACAGGCGGCACGATTTTTCAGCACCTCTTCCGGCGAACGGGTGAACAGATCCGTGATGTGACGGTCCTGGCGAAGCCGAAGGCGCGCCAAGTCCCCGTCGCGGACACGGACAGTGACCACTGGTCTCGCGGCGCGGCCGGGGACGAGCAGGCGACGACCATGCTCCCCGCGGTCGGGCAGGAGCAGGGACAGGACCGGGGCGACGACGCCGACCCGGACCGTACGCAACTCCTCAAGCAGGCCGAGGCCACCCAGATGCTGCCGCGCGTCGAGGCGACGCAGATGCTCCCGCGCGCCGAGGACTCCACGCGGCTGCTGCGGCAGGCTCAGGGCGGCGACCCGGCGTCCGGCCCCGCGGCCGGGTCCGAGGAGTTCACCTCGGCCACCACGCACGGCACCCGGCTGCGACGCTGGAAGAGCCCGCTGCTCCACGCGATCTTGATCTTCGTGCTCGCGATGGTCACCGTCACCGTCGTCGAACTGGCCACGGGCTCCACGCCCGACGGCAAGAGCGGCACCACCTTCCAGCAGCTCTTCCGCTCGAACGACTCCGGGAACCACGCCCCGGTCACGCCCTCCGGAACCCCCGGCACCGGCCACTCCTCCGAAGGCGGCACCTCCGGCGACGGCTCGACGCAGTCCCCGGGCGCCGACCAGTCCGGCGGCGGCAGCGGCAGCGGCGACAAGCCGTCGCCGCACTCGACGCCCTCGAACCCGGCGGGCGGCGACGGCTCGACGCCCACGCAGCAGCCGACCCCCACCCCCTCCCAGTCGCAGGGCGGCTCGGACCAGGGCGGCGCGGACGGCGGCACGGGCTCCGGCAAGGACAAGGACAAGGGCAAGGGCGGCGGCCAGACCGACGGCAAGCCCGGCAGCGGGAACCAGAACCCCGACCCCGGCGCGCAGCAGAACGACGCCGCCGCGGCCGGCGCCCAGGGCGCCGGCTCGGGCTCGGACTCGTAGCGCCCGGCCGCCGGCTCAGGCCCCCAGCACCCTCCGCAGGTAGTCGTTGCCGAACAGGCGGTGCGGGTCCAGCCGGTCCCGCACCGCCGTGAACTCGCCGAAGCGCGGATAGACCCCGGCCAGATACGCGGCGTCGCGGCTGTGCAGCTTCCCCCAGTGCGGTCGCCCGCCGTGCGCCGTCATGATCTGCTCGGCCGCGGAGAAGTAGGCGTGGTGCGGGGTGCCCCGGTACTGGTGTACCGCGATGTAGGCGGTCTCACGGCCGTACGCGGTGGAGAGCGGGATGTCGTCGGCGGGAGCGGTCCGTACCTCCACCGGAAAGCTGATCCGCAGGTTCGACCGCTCGACCATCGCCTTCAGCTCGCGCAGCGCCGCCACGGCCGCCTCGCGCGGCAGCGCGTACTCCATCTCCACGAAGCGGACCCGGCGGGGGCTGGTGAAGACCTTGTACGGGATGTCGGTGTACGTACGGGCCGACAGCGCGCGACTGGAGATCCTGGCGATGGCCGGTATGGTCGCCGGCGCCGCCCGGCCCAGCGCGCAGACGGCCTGGAAGAGGCCGTTGGAGAGGAACTCGTCCTCGATCCAGGCGCTCAGCGGCGAGGGCGGCGCGGCCGGGCCCGGACTGCGGTTGTTGCGTTTGGTGTTGCAGTTGGCGGTGTGCGGGAACCAGTAGAACTCGAAGTGCTCGTTCTCGGCCACGAACTGCTCGAACTCGGCCGTGACCCGGTCGAAGGGCATCGGCTCCTCGCGGGCCGTGAGCCAGAACTCCGGCTCCACGGCGAAGGTGACGGACGTGATCACCCCGAGCGCGCCGAGGCCGAGCCGGGCCGCCGCGAACACCTCCGGGTTCTCCTTTTCGGAGCACGTCAGCACCGAGCCGTCCGCCGTCACCAGCTCAAGGCCCGTGATCTGGGCGGCGATCGAGGCGGAGTCCCGGCCGGTGCCGTGCGTGCCGGTGCCGGCCGCGCCGGAGACCGTCTGCTCCGTGATGTCGCCCATGTTGGCCAGCGACAGCCCGTGCGCGCCGAGCGTTTCGTTGAGGCGCTTGAGCGGGGTGCCCGCCGCGACCGTCACGGTCCCGGCCGTACGGTCGATCTTCCGGACGCCGGTGAGGCGTTCGGGCCGGATGAGGAGGCCGTCGGTGGCCGCCGCGGCGGTGAAGGAGTGGCCCGTGCCCGCCGCCTTCACCCGCAGCCCGTCCTCAGCCGCCCTGCGGACCGCCGCCGCCAGCTCCTCCGCGCTGGAGGGCGTCACGGTCCTCGCGGGCCGGACCACGACGTTCCCCGCCCAGTTCCGCCACGCGCTGCTCGTCTCGGTCATGTGCGCCAGACCCCTCCCGATGCGGCGCCGGCCGCAGCCGGCGGTACCCGAGGAACGCGACCGCGGCCGCGAGCGCACCCGCCACGCCGGACACCGCGTACCCCGCCGCGGGCCCGGACGCGTCCACCACCCAGCCGGCGGCCGACGAGCCGAGCGCGAATCCGACCGCGAGCCCGGTGCTCGTCCACGTCATGCCCTCGGTCAGCTTCGCGCGCGGTACATGCTGCTCGACGAGGGCCATGGTGGTCACCATCGTCGGCGCGATGGACAGGCCCGCGACAAAGAGCGCCACGGCCAGGAACGGCAGGTTCCCGACCAGTTGGAGGGGGATCATACTCACGGCCATCGCACACACGCCCAGCAGCCAGCGGCGGTACGGCGCGCTCTTGAACCGCAGCAGCCCGTAGACCGCGCCGGCCAGACAGGACCCCAGCGCGCACACCGCCAGCACCAGGCTGGCGGCGGACTTGTGGCCCTGGTCGTCGGCGAACGCCACCGTCACCACGTCGAGCGACCCGAAGATCACCCCTGTCGCCACGAACGTCGCCACCAGCACCTGGAGCCCCGGGGAGCGCAGCGCGGAGCCCCCGGAGTGCTCACCGCGCGGGTGCGGTACGGGCTCCGTGGCGCGCTGCGCGGTCAGCGCGAAGACCCCGCCGATCAGGAAGCAGCCCGCCAGCAGCGGCCCCGCCTCCGGGAACCAGGAGGTGGACAGGCCGATGGAGATGATCGGCCCGAAGATGAAGCACACCTCGTCGATCACGGACTCGGCGCTGTAGGCGGTGTGCAGCAGATGCGGCGAGTCCCCGTATATCGCGGCCCAGCGGGCCCGGACCATCGCGCCGACGCTCGGCACGCAGCCGACGCCCGCCGAGAAGACGAACAGCGTCCAGTCCGGCCACCGCTGCTGCGTGCTCACCAGCAGCCCCGCGAGGGCCGCCGTCGTGATGAGCGTCGCGGGGCGCAGCACCCGGCGCTGCCCGTGCCGGTCCACGAGCCGGGATATCTGGGGCCCCGCCACCGCGTCGGCGACCGCGACCGTCGCGGAGAGCGCGCCGGCCAGCCCGTAGCGGCCGGTGAGCTGGGAGACCATTGTGACGATGCCGATGCTCATCATCGACAGCGTCATCCGGCCGAAGAAGCCGGCGGTCGAGAAACCCTTCGCGCCGGGGGCGGCGAATATCGCGCGGTAGGGACTGGGCAAGGGGTGGACTCCACCGGTAAGGGATGTTCGTGGCCGGTACAGGTTACGGGTGGCCGCCATCCGCCGCACCGGTATTTTCCGCCTGCCGGCAGGGGGTGGCAGGGTCGGACTGTCAGTGGGGGGTGGCAGGATCGGACGTATGTCGGATCAGCCAGCCCCCGCCCCGTATGACGCCCTCCTCCTGCTCTCCTTCGGCGGACCGGAAGGCCCGGACGACGTGGTGCCGTTCCTGGAGAACGTCACCCGCGGCCGTGGCATCCCCCGCGAGCGGCTCAAAGAGGTCGGGCAGCACTACTTCCTCTTCGGCGGCGTCAGCCCGATCAACGCGCAGAACCGCGAGCTGCTCCAGGCGCTCCGCAAGGACTTCGCGGAGCACGGCCTGGACCTCCCGGTCTACTGGGGCAACCGCAACTGGGCGCCGTATCTGACCGACACCCTCCGGGAGCTGGCGGCCGACGGCCACCGCCGCGTCCTCACCCTGGCCACCAGCGCGTACGCCTCGTACTCCGGCTGCCGCCAGTACCGCGAGAACCTCGCCGAGTCGCTCGCCGCGCTGGAGACCGAGGGCGTCGAGCCGCCGCGCGTGGACAAGCTGCGGCACTACTTCAACCACCCCGGCTTCGTACGGCCCATGGTCGACGCGACCCTCGCCGCCCTCGCCGAGCTCCCCGAGGGGCTGCGGGCCGGGGCGCACCTGGCCTTCACCACGCACTCCATCCCGACCGCCGCCGCCGACACCTCCGGCCCCGTGCCCGCCCACGGCGACGGCGGGGCGTACGTCGCCGAGCACCTCGACGTCGCCCGCCTCATCGCCGACGCGGTCCGCGAGGAGACCGGCGCCGACCACCCCTGGCAGCTCGTCTACCAGTCCCGCAGCGGCGCCCCGCACATCCCCTGGCTGGAGCCCGACATCTGCGACCACCTGGAGGCCCTGCACGCCGAGGGCGCGCCGGCCGCCGTGATGGTCCCCATCGGCTTCGTCTCGGACCACATGGAGGTCAAGTACGACCTCGACACCGAGGCCGCCGCGAAGGCCCGGGAGCTGGGCCTGCCCGTCGCCCGCGCCGCCACGGTCGGCGCGGACCCGCGCTTCGCCGCGGCCGTGCGGGACCTGGTCCTGGAGCGGGCGGCGACCGAGCGCGGCGCCGCGCCGCAGCGCTGCGCGCTGGGCGCGCTCGGCCCCAGCCACGACGTCTGCCCGGTGGGCTGCTGCCCCGCGCGGACCCCGCGCCCGGCCGCCGCGGGCGCCGCCGAGTGACCGGCGCGCCCCTTCGGTGTACGCCGCCGCCCCACACGATCTAGGAGAGCCGTGACCGACCGCCCCCTCAAGGACGAGCTCCTCGCCGTCGCGCTCGAAGCGGCCCGCCGCGCCGGCGAGCTGCTGCGCGACGGCCGCCCCGCCGACCTCGGCGTGGCCGCCACCAAGACCAGCCCCATCGACGTCGTCACCGAGATGGACATCGCCGCCGAGAAGCTGATCACCGACTTCCTCGCCGAGACGCGCCCGGACGACGGGCTGCTGGGCGAGGAGGGCGCCAGCACGACGGGCAGCAGCGGCGTGCGCTGGGTCATCGACCCGATCGACGGCACCGTGAACTACCTCTACGGCCTGCCCTCCTGGTCGGTCTCCATCGCCGCCGAGCTGCACGGCGAGGCGGTGGTCGGCGTCGTCGCGGCCCCGATGCGCGGCGAGACCTACCACGCGGTCCTCGGCGAGGGCGCGTACGCCGGCGAGGACCGGGTGCGCTGCAACCCCGCCCCCGCCTTCGAACAGGCCCTGATCGGCACCGGCTTCGGCTACCTCACCGAGCGCCGGGCGGCCCAGGCCGAGGTGGTCCGCGCCCTGCTGCCGCGCGTGCGCGACATCCGGCGCGCCGGCTCGGCCGCCATCGACCTGTGCGACGTGGCCTGCGGCCGCCTCGACGGCTATTACGAGCGCGGCCTCAACCCCTGGGACTTCGCGGCCGGCGCCCTCATAGCCCGCGAAGCCGGCGCCCGCACCGGCGGCCGCCCCGGCGACCCCCTCTCCGGAGAACTCGCCGTCACCGCCCCACCCGGCCTCTTCGAGCCCCTCCAGGAGCTCCTGGACAACCTCGGCGCCTGGCACGACTGACCCTGCCACCCGCCCGGCCCGCCCTGTACACCCTGTACGAGCCGTACGGCCCCCCTCACGCCCCCGGCAACCCGGCCGCCCCCCTCCGGGACAGGCCAGGCCCGCCAGGACGGCGTGGGGCCGTATGGCGGCCCGTACGGAACGGTCCGGCCGAGGGCTCAGCCGTCCGCCCCGGCCGTTTCGACGCTCGACCACAGGTGTACGAGTGCGTACGACCGCCAAGGACGCCAGCGCTCGGCCAGCCGGGCCGCTCCCGCCGCGTCGACGGCCCGGCCGAGCCGCGTGAGGGCGGCACGTGCCGTCCGGTCCCCAGCCAGGAAGACGTCCGGGTCGCGGAGCCCGTGCAGCGCGACGTACCCGGCGGCCCGGCAGCCGATGCCCGGCAGCCGCAGCAACTGCCGCTCCGCCTCGGCCCGGTCCGCGCCGTCTCCGAGGACGAGGGCGCCGGAGGCCAATCCCGTCGCGGCGGCGCGTATCGCCGAGGCCCGGCGGGGCGGCAGCAGGGCGGCGAGATCCGCCTCGGCGAGCGTTTCCGGGCTCGGGAACAGATGCGTGACACCGCCCGTCGGCGACCGCAGCGGCGTGCCGCAATGCCGCACCAGCCGGGCCAGCGCCGCCGTCGTGGCGGGGGAGCGGGGCCCCAGCAGGGCCCTGACCATGAGCTCCGGACCGTCGGCCCGTCCCGGAACGCGCAGTCCCGGGTTGCCGCGTACCAGCGGCGCGATCACCTCGTCCCGCGCCAGCAGCTCCGAGACGGCCACCGGGTCGGCGTCCAGGTCGAGCAGCCGCCTGCACCGGTGGATGGCCGCCGCCAGGTCCCGGATGTCCTGGAGCCGGAACTCGGCGCGGACGTGGTCGCCGACCGGCGTCAGGGCGACCGTCCCCGCGCCCCGAGGCAGCGACAGGCTTCTGCGGTACGTGCTCAGCGCTCCGGCCTCGATCACCTCCTCGACGCCCGGCACGGCATGTGCGGCGAAGAACCGCAGGAGCCCCGGCCCGTCGAAGGGTTCACGGACCGACAGGCGCACCGTGACCGCCCCTGTGGTGTCCGCGCTTCCGCCGCTCCCGCGCCGCAGAGCCGTCGGGGACGTGCCGAAGACGGTGCGCATCGTGTCGTTGAACTGGCGGAGGCTGGAGAAGCCGGCGGCCGTCGCCACGTCCGTGACCCGCAACCCGGTCGTCTCCAGCAGCACTCGCGCCGTCTGGGCGCGCCGGGCCCGCGCCAGCCCCTGCGGCCCGACGCCGATCTCCGCGACGAGCTGCCGGTGCAGGTGGCGCGCCGTGTAGCCGAGTCTCTCGGCCAGTCCCGACACGCCGTCCCGGTCGACGACGCCGTCGCCGATCAGCCGCATGGCGCGGCCGACCACGTCGGCCCGTACGTCCCACTCCGGCGACCCCGGACTCGCGTCCGGGTTGCACCGCTTGCAGGCCCGGTACCCCGCGCCCTGGGCGGCGGCCGAACTCCCGTAGAAGCAGACGTTCTCCCTTTTGGGGCAGCCGGGGCAGCTCGGCCGGCAGTAGACCCCCGTCGTCCTGACGGCCGAGTAGAAGACGCCGTCGAACCGTGTGTCGCGGCTCAAGGTGGCACGCCAGCACCGCTCGAAGTCGAGATCACGCATCGCGGCCCGCCTCCCGCCCGAGGGCCGGCCGGATCAGCAGCCGGGTGGCCGCCGCACCCAGGAAGGCCACGACGGCGCTCACCATGAAGGCGGTGTGCAACCCGGTCTCGTAGGCGGAGTCCGCCGCCGCGTGGAAGGCGTGCCGCGCGGTCGGCGGCAGGGACGCCGTGGCGCCGCGGATGTCCCCGATGGCGACTCCGGTAGCCAGTTCCGTAAGCCGTTCGCGGACGCCCGCGATATGGCCGGCGTGCGCTGCCAGCTGGTGCGAGACGACAGCGGCCAACAGTGCCCCCATGCCGCCGAACGCCGCTGTCATGCCGACGATCCGCGCCGTGGAGTTGATGCCCGAGGCCATGCCGGAGCGCGCGGCGGGCACGAGGCCGATGGCTACGTTGCTCATCTCCCCGTTGACGAGCCCGGTCCCCAGTCCGCCGAGGAGCCCGCCGGCCGCGTACTCCGGCCAGCCGCTGCCGAGCGGGGCGAGCGCGAGCAGGGCGGCCCCGAGCCCGACGAGGAGCTGTCCGAGGCCGAGGAGGGCCCCGGAGGACAGCAGACGGGCCAGCCGCGCGCCCAGCGGGCCCGCGCCGAACAGCGGCACGGCGAAGGGCAGCATGGCGAGCCCGGCCTGCAGCGGGCTGTAACCGAGAACGCCCTGGAAATACAGCGGCGTGGTCAGGAAAAGCCCCCAGAATCCAAAACTGAGAACCACGGGAACGATGCAGACGCCGACGAATCCGGGGTTCGTGAACAGCCTGAGGTCGATCAGCGGATAGCGCTTCCGCAACTCCACGCGGACGAATGCGGCCAGCAGCACGGCGGAGAGCGCCAGGGCCGCCACCGTGACGGGACTCGACCACCCGGCCCGGGGCGCCGTGACCACGGCGTACACGAGCAGCAGCATCGCGCCGCTGAAGAGGACCAGGCCCGCCAGGTCCAGGCGCGTGGCCTCCGGGTCCCTGGACTCCCTGGTGCGCAGCAGGCCCAGTACGAGCATGGCGGCGCCGACGGGCACGTTGATGAGAAACGCCCACCGCCACCCGCCGAGCCCGACCGCCAGCCCGCCGACGAAGGTCCCCAGCGCCGCGCCCAGCCCCGAGGCGACCCCGAACACCGCGAAGGCGGTCGTACGGCGTCGCCCGGTGAACTCCTGCACCAGCAGTGCCAGCGCCGAACTGAACATCGCGGCGGCGCCGACCCCCTGCACGACCCGCCCGAGAGTGAGCCAGAGGATCGAGGGCGCTGCCCCGGCGAGGAGCGAACCGGCGGTGAACAGCGAGAGCCCCGACAGGAATACCTTTCGGCGGCCGAGGAGATCGGCGAGCCCGCCGCCCGCCATCAGCAGGGCCGCGAAGGTCATGGTGTAGCCGTTGACGATCCATTGCTGTTCGCTGAATGTCGCATGGAATTCTTTTTGGATATCCCGGAGGGCGACGGATACGACAGTGAAGTCGAGGGGTAGCAGGAAAGTGCTGACGCTGCTCACTATCAGAGTGGCGGTCGCATAGTTCATGCGAGGCCATTTCTTCATGATATAGGGGCAAATGGATGGTTGTTGTTCACCGGTCCACCCTTGCAGCGGAGCGGCGCCCCGTGCTGGCGGGCATCGGACGTGCTCGATCGGACGTGCTGAAGCGAGAACCCGGGCCCGGCAACACGAAGCGCCCCCGCACCAGGATTCGGTGCGGAGGCGCTTCGCTGCGTGGGTGGTGCCGTTCGGGTCGGGCCCCGTTTCGGGGCGGGGGGACTCAGGCGGCGGTGACCTCGACGCCGTGTTCGGCGGCCAGTCGGCGCAGGTCGTCCAGTTCTGCCTGCTCGACCTCGACGAGGAAGTCGTCGCCCGCTTCGCGGGCCTGGTCGAGATCGGTCTGGGTGCTCTCTATACGCTGCAGAATTCCAGCGGTGAACGCGTCCATGATGCGCCCCCTCGGCATGGGTCGATGGCACGGGGGTGTGCCGACGGCGGTTCGATCACGTGCGTGGCCCCTGAGCGGCGACGAGGTGTGGCGCGCCACAGTCAGGGCGTGATCGCGGGTGTGTGCAGTCGTCCTCCCCAACCCCGCGTGAGGGGAAACCTCGGGCGGCCCGTTGAATCTCGTCTTCGTCGAGGAAGAGGCGAGGAAGGGACGAGGGGGAGGCGCGGGAATCCTTGGTCATGATCGGCCGCTCGCCCCCCTTACAGCCGGTTTATCGGGCTTGGGGGCAGGATGGAGTGGCTAACAGCCTGGCAGCCTGCCCAAAAAGGGGCCAAACGGAAGGACAGCGCCGTGCGCGTACTCGTCGTCGAGGACGAGCAGCTGCTCGCCGATGCGGTAGCCACCGGATTGCGCCGGGAGGCCATGGCCGTCGACGTCGTGTACGACGGTGCCGCCGCCCTGGAGCGCATCGCCGTCAACGACTACGACGTCGTGGTCCTCGACCGCGACCTCCCGCTCGTCCACGGGGACGACGTCTGCCGCAAGATCGTCGAGCTGGGCATGCCCACCCGCGTGCTGATGCTGACCGCCTCGGGCGACGTCAGCGACCGCGTGGAGGGGCTGGAGATCGGGGCGGACGACTATCTGCCCAAGCCCTTCGCGTTCAGCGAGCTGACCGCGCGCGTGCGGGCGCTGGGGCGCCGTACGACCGTCGCGCTGCCGCCGGTCCTGGAGCGCGCGGGGATCAAGCTCGACCCGAACCGCCGCGAGGTCTTCCGGGACGGCAAGGAGGTGCAGCTGGCGCCGAAGGAGTTCGCGGTGCTGGAGGTGCTGATGCGCAGCGAGGGGGCCGTGGTCTCGGCAGAGCAGCTGCTGGAGAAGGCGTGGGACGAGAACACCGACCCGTTCACCAACGTCGTACGGGTCACGGTCATGACGCTCCGCCGCAAGCTCGGCGAGCCCGCCGTGATCGTCACCGTGCCCGGCTCCGGATACCGGATCTGACCCCGCATGGCCTCGACCCCCGCCCCGCCGACGGCCCCGCCCAAACCCGCGTGGGACCCGCGCCAGCCCGTCGTGCGCCCGTTCCCGTGGTTCCGCCCGACCATCCGGATACGGCTCACCCTGCTCTACGGCGGGATGTTCCTGATGGCCGGGATCGTGCTGCTCACGATCATCTACCTGCTGGCGGCCCAGGCCCTGCACGTCGGCAACGAGCTGCCGTTCAAGCTGCTGGGCGGCAGCGTGCAGTCCACCAACGACACCTGCCCGGGGATCTCCGGCAACCTCAAGACGGACCAGTTCAACGAGGTCCTCTACAACTGCATGCAGGACCAGCGCCGGCTCGCCCTCAACGGCCTGCTGCGCCGCTCGCTGCTGGCCCTGCTGGGCCTGAGCGTCGTCGCGTTCGCCTTCGGCTACGCGATGGCCGGACGGGTGCTCTCCCCGCTGGGCAAGATGACCCGCACGGCCCGCCGCGTCGCCGGTACGGACCTGAGCCGGCGCATCGAACTGGGCGGCCCGGACGACGAGTTGAAGGAGCTCTCGGACACCTTCGACGAGATGCTCGACCGGCTGGAGCGCTCGTTCACCGCGCAGCAGCGCTTCGTGGCGAACGCCTCCCACGAGCTGCGCACGCCGCTGGCGATCAACCGCACCCTGCTGGAGGTGCACCTCTCCGACCCGGAGGCGTCCCCGGAGCTCCAGCAGCTCGGCAAGACCCTGCTGGCGACCAATGAGCGCAGCGAACAGCTCGTGGAGGGGCTGCTGCTGCTCGCGCGCAGCGACAACGAGCTCGTGGACCGCAAGCCCGTGGACCTCGCCGAGGTGGCCACCCAGGCCGTCGACCAGACCCGCGCGGAGGCGCAGGCCAAGGACGTGGAGCTGACGGGCGACCGGCAGCCCGCCGTCGTCCAGGGCAACGGCGTGCTGCTGGAGCGGATCGCGCTGAACCTGGTGCAGAACGCGGTGCGCTACAACACCCCGGACGGCTGGGTGCGGGTCACGACCGAGAGCCAGCGGGGGCAGGCGGTGCTGGTGGTGGAGAACACCGGGCCGGTCGTCCCGGCGTACGAGGTGGACAACATCTTCGAGCCCTTCAGGCGGCTCCGCACCGAGCGTACGGGCAGCGACAAGGGCGTCGGTCTCGGCCTGTCGATCGTGCGCTCCGTGGCGCGCGCGCACGGCGGCCGGATCACCGCGGAGCCACGGGAAGGCGGTGGGCTCGTGATGCGCGTTGTGCTCCCGGCCTGAGATCCTTCTCTTGAGAGGTTCGCTTTGGGCGGAATTTTCATGGTCCGCCGACGCCGTGATCATGTGTGATCGATCACATGAGCAAACTTCAGGCCATCCACTCTCCGTGATCGGAAAAGCCGCCGGAAGGCCGGGAAAATCCGGGTTTCCAGGGGTCTTGATCACGGGAAGTACTCGTGATGGCGCGTGACAGTGCGACTTTCGGACCGTGTACGGTCCCGATCGCCACCCAACCTGATCACCTCTTCAGGGGTGCGGTTGGGTGTCGATTGAGTAACAGACCTTGATGTGAGGCAAAATCTCCGCCTCAGGTCGGGCACAAGTCCGGCCTCTCACGCGTTACGTGCGCTGAGACACCGCAGACACCCAGAGGGGGAGAGCGACATGGCAACGGATTACGACACCCCACGCAAGACCGACGATGACGTCAACGAGGACAGCATCGAGGAACTGAAGGCCCGGCGGAACGACAAGTCGGCGTCGACCGTCGACGTCGACGAGTTCGACCAGGCCGAGGGCCTTGAACTGCCCGGCGCGGACCTCTCCAACGAGGAGCTGTCCGTCCGGGTGCTGCCCCGGCAGGCCGACGAGTTCACCTGCATGGAGTGCTTCCTCGTGCACCACCGCAGCCAGCTGGCCGCGGAGAAGAACGGCCAGCCGATCTGCCGCGACTGCGCGGCCTGAGGGACGGGTCTGCGATGGCAGGCTCGTCCCCGTTCCGGAAGCGGCGCTCCCGGCAGCCCGAACCGACCCCCGAGCTGACCGAGGACGCCGCCTTGCAGCGCGCCATGGCCCAGGACGACGAGCACGACGAGCGAGGCCGCACGGCCTCGCTCGCGGCCGCCGTAGGCCGTGGCGCGAAGATCGGCGCCAAGCGGGGCGGACAGGGCGCCAAGGCGGGCCTGACCGCCATCGCCGACCGCATCATCGCCAACGCCCCGCGCGTCCCGGTGCGCGACCTGGCCACCCTGCGCGCGCAGTTCCCGGGGCTCGGCCCCGAGCAGCTCGCGGACAAGCTGGTGGCCGGCGCCGCGAACGGCTCCTCCACCATCGGCGCGGGCATCGGCGCCGCGGCCATGCTGCCCGTACCGCCCGCGATGCCCGCCGAGCTGGCCGCCGAGATCGTCGGCGTCGCCGCCGTCGAGTTCAAGCTGATCGCCGAGCTCCACGAGGTCTACGGCGTACGCGCGCCCGGCACCGTCCGGCAGCGCTCGATCGCCTACCTCGGCGCCTGGGCCGACGAGCGCGGCATCGACATCACCGCCCCCACCTCCGTCAACGCCGCGCTGGGCGGACAGCTCAAGCGCGAGCTGCGGCAGCAGATCCTCAAGCGCACCTTCCGCAACCTGCCCAACCTCGCGCCCTTCATGGTCGGCGCGGCCGTCGGCGCGGTGCTGAACCGGCGCGACACCCGGAAGCTCGCCGCGAAGGTCCGCAAGGACCTCCGGACCAAGCAGGTTCCCTGGGACGCGCTCCCGTCGTCCGGCACGGACCCGGAACTCCCGCCGTCCGGCACGGACCCGGAGCCCCCGCCGTCCGGTACAGGCCGCGAGCTGCCGCCGCCCGGGACCGGGGGCTGAGAAACCCCGCCGTCCGGCAGCTCGGAGAAACGGGCCCAGGACGTACGTACGGCCGTCAAGGGCGGGAACCGGACCTAGGACGCCCGTACGGCCGTCAGAGCCGCCGCCAGGCGCTCCGGTGAGCGCGTGGAGAGATAGACATACGGGGTGGGGTCGGCCGGATCCGTGATCTCGACCCGCAGCGCCGTCGGGATATAGCTGCGCAGCAGCATGAACGCCCGCGTATCGGCCTTGTACGAGCGCCAGGCGCGCGCCTCCTCCGCGTCCAGCACCTCGGGCGTCCCCAGCGCCGTCAGCGGGATCTTCGCGTCCCCCGCGACCAGCGAGCCCGCCACCACCCGGATGCGGGGCGAGCCGTACGAGCTCACCACCACGCCCGCCACCACCGCGCCGCCGATCAGACCGCCGAGGATCGGCAGCGTGCCGAACGGCACCATGATCAGTGCCATCGCGACGCCGACGAGGACCGCGATGAACCACCAGGAGCGCGGCGCGGTCAGCCGCTCTTCGTAAGGCTGCATGCGGTCCAGCTTGGCACGGCAGCGCCCGCCCGCCGCGCGCGCGGGTAAGGTCAGCCCCTGTGAGTGGACGAACGACAGCGCTGACGCCGCCGGCCGGCGCCGTGGAGCCGACGCGGCACCCCGACGCGCCCGCGCCCGGCGAGATCATAGGCGCGCACTACGACCGCTGCTTCGGCTGCGGCGACGGGGCGCCGCACGGCCTGCACCTGGTGACGCGGGCGGGCGAGGGGGTGCGGATCACCGCCGAGTTCACCGTCCAGGAGGCCCACCAGGGCGCCCCCGGCCTCGCCCACGGCGGGGTGCTGGCCACCGCGCTCGACGAGACGCTCGGCTCGCTGAACTGGCTGCTGCGGGTGATCGCGGTGACGGGCCGGCTGGAGACCGACTTCGTACGGCCTGTGCCGGTGGACACCGTGCTGCACCTCGACGCCGAGGTCACCGCCGTCGCCGACCGCAAGATCTACTCCACGGCGACCGGCCGGATAGGCGGTCCGGACGGGCCCGTCGCGGTGCGCGCCGAGGCCCTCTTCATCGAGGTGAAGGTGGACCACTTCATCGACAACGGCCGCCCCGCCGAGATCGACGCCGCCCTCGCCGACCCCGACCAGGTGAAGGTCGCGCGAGCTTTCGAGGTGAACCCGTGACCCGTGACCCGCTCGATGTGTTGATCCGCCGGGTGGACCCGGCCGTCCCCGTGCCCGCGTACGGGCATCCCGGCGACGCCGGGTGCGACCTCGTCACCACCGAGGCCGCCGAGCTGGCCCCCGGCGAGCGCGCCGTGCTGCCCACCGGGGTGTCGATCGCGCTGCCCGACGGGTACGCGGCCTTCGTGCACCCCCGCTCGGGCCTGGCGGCCCGCTGCGGAGTCTCCATGGTGAACGCCCCGGGGACCATTGATGCCGGGTACCGTGGAGAGATCAAAGTGATCGTGGTCAATCTGGACCCGCGCGAGAGCGTGCGGTTCGAGCGGCTCGACCGGGTCGCCCAACTGGTCGTCCAGCAGGTCGAGAAGGTGCGCTTCCACGAGGTGGCGGAACTTCCCGGCTCGGCGCGGGCCGAGGGCGGCCTGGGGTCCACCGGCGGCCATGCCGCCGTGGGCGGTGCAACGGGTGGGAATGGATTCGCTTCGGTCGTAGCCGACCGGGAAGGACAGTGACGTGTTCGGTCGTCGCCGCAAGGGCAGCGAGGAGACCGTCGACAGGCTCGACGACGGCGTGACCTCCGAGGAGCTGGCGCAGGACGGGGAGTCCGGTACGGACGCCGCGGGCGCCTCGGCCGAGGGCTCGGCCGGTCTGCCGCCGGGGCCGCGCCCCGACGGCCCCTGGGACATCAGCGAGGTCCGGGACCCCGGCGAGGGCCGGGTCGACCTGGGCGGCATCTTCGTGCCCGGGGTCGAGGGCATGGAGCTGCGGGTGGAGGTCGCGGGCGACGCCATCGTCGCCGCGACCCTGGTGCTGCGCGACAGCGCCGTGCAGCTCCAGGCGTTCGCCGCCCCCAAGCGCGAGGGCATCTGGCGCGAGGTGCGGGACGAGATCGCGGGCGGCATCACCCAGCAGGGCGGTGTCGTGGACGAGGTCGAGGGGCCGCTCGGCTGGGAGCTGCGGGCCCAGGTGCCCGTACAGCTGCCGGACGGCACCAACGGGGTGCAGCTGGTGCGCTTCGTCGGCGTCGACGGGCCGCGCTGGTTCCTGCGCGGCGTGATCTCGGGCCAGGGCGCGGTGCAGCCCGACACCGCGGGGCTGCTGGAGCAGATCTTCCAGGACACGGTCGTGGTGCGCGGCGACTCCCCGATGGCGCCGCGGGACCCGATCGTCCTCAAGCTCCCGGACGACGCCCAGATGATGCCCGACGGCGTCCAGCAGGACGAGGCCGAGGGGTCGCGCTTCGCGGGCGGCGTGGACCGCCTCCAGCGCGGTCCGGAGATCTCCGAAGTGCGCTGACGGGCGGCCGCGTCGGGTGGCTATTGGACCGTCCAGCGGCCGGATTTGAACGTTCCGATGGGCCGGATTCCCTTTTCAGGGGTCCGGCCCATCGGCGTTTTCGCAGGTCTGAGACGTCTGCGTATGAATTACGTCAACGAGGCGCTAATGGCCGTAAGAGAGGCGTCAACGGGTCATTCGGGTGTGCGAAACGGAGGTTTCCTCTAGAGGTCCGTTCATATCCGAACCTCTAGGAGCACACGATGGCCGACGTGGCCTTCGTCGTCACCACGATCGCGGTCTTCGCGCTGGTGGCACTCGTCGCCAAGGGGGTGACGAAGCTGTGACCGCCGAGAACATCGTCGGCCTCGTCGTGGCCGTCGCCCTGCTGGGCTACCTCGTCATAGCCCTCGTTTTCCCGGAGAGGTTCTGAGCGCAGATATGAGCCCCGTCCTCGCCGGAGTCCTCCAGCTGCTCGCGCTGTTCGCGGCACTGGCCCTGGCCTACCGTCCGCTCGGCGACTACATGGCCGCCGTGTACAGCTCCACCAAGCACCTGCGCGTCGAGAAGTGGATATACCGCTGCATCGGCGCCAACCCCGCGGCCGAAATGCGCTGGCCCGCGTATCTGCGCGGCGTCCTCGCCTTCTCCGCCGCCGGCCTGCTCCTCCTCTACCTGCTCCAGCGGGCCCAGGGCGTCCTGCCCAAGGGCCTCTCGCTCGGCTTCCACGCGATCAGCCCGGACCAGGCGTTCAACACCGCGGCGTCCTTCGTCGCCAACACCAACTGGCAGTCGTACTCGGGCGAGCAGGCCATGGGCCACGCCGTCCAGACGCTCGGCCTCGCGGTGCAGAACTTCGTCTCCGCGGCCGTCGGCATCGCGGTGGCCATCGCGCTCGTACGGGGCTTCGCCCGCTCCCGCACCGGGAACCTCGGCAACTTCTGGGCCGACCTGGTGCGCGGCACCGTCCGCATCCTGATCCCCATCGCCATCGTCGGCGCGCTCGTGCTCGTCGCGTGCGGCGCCATCCAGAACTTCGCCGGAATCCATGAGATCGGTCAACTGACCGGCGGCACCCAGCAGGTCAACGGCGGCGCCGTGGCCTCCCAGGAGGTCATCAAGGAGCTCGGCACCAACGGCGGCGGCTACTTCAACGCCAACTCCGCCCACCCCTTCGAGAACCCCAACGGCCTCTCCAACCTCTTCGAGCCGTTCCTGATCCTGGTGATCCCGTTCGCGCTCACCCGGACCTTCGGCAAGCTCGTCGGCAACGTCCGCCAGGGGTACGCGATCCTCGCCACCATGGGGCTGATCTGGATCGGCTTCACGGCGCTGATGATGTGGACCGAGTTCCACCACGGCGGCCCGGCCCTACAGGCCGCGGGCGGCGCGATGGAGGGCAAGGAGCAGCGGTTCGGCGTCGGCGGCTCGTCGATCTTCGCGGTCGCCACGACGCTGACGTCGACCGGCGCGGTGGACTCCTTCCACTCCTCGTACACCGGCTTCGGCGGCGGCCTCACCCTGCTCGGCATGATGCTCGGCGAGATCGCGCCCGGCGGCGTCGGCTCCGGCCTGTACGGCATGCTCGTGATGGCGATCATCGCGGTCTTCATCGCGGGGCTGATGGTCGGCCGTACGCCCGAGTACCTCGGCAAGAAGATCGGCACCCGCGAGATCAAGCTGGCCGCGTGCTACATCCTCATCACGCCGACCCTGGTGCTGGGCTTCACCGCCCTGTCGATGGCGCTCGCCGGACCGCCGGACTCCATCCTGAACACCGCCTCCAACTCGGTGCACGACAGCGGCGCGCACGGCTTCTCCGAGGTGCTGTACGCCTTCACCTCCGGCGCCAACAACAACGGCTCCGCCTTCGCCGGACTCAACGCCAACACGCCCTGGTACAACACCACCATCGGCCTCGCGATGCTGCTCGGCCGCTTCCTGCCGATGGTGTTCGTGCTGGCCCTGGCCGGCTCGCTCGCCGAGCAGCGGCCGGTGCCCGAGACGGCCGGCACCCTGCGCACGCACAAGCCGCTCTTCGCGGGGCTGCTGGTCGGCGTGATCCTGATCATCACCGGTCTCACCTACTTCCCGGCGCTGGCCCTCGGGCCGATGGCGGAGGGGCTGTCATGAGCCGCGTAGACACTTCTGTTGAGGACCCCATGTCCACTGCGACACCCGTACGCACGCCCGAAGGGGGCGAGGCGCAGCACTCGGCGGAGGCGGACCACGGCCGCGTCTCCGGCGGCATCTTCGACCCGAAGGCGCTGCTGAAGTCCTTCCCGGACGCGTGCCGCAAGCTCCACCCGCGGGTGATGATCAAGTCCCCGGTGATGTTCGTGGTCGAGGTGGGCTCGGTGATCACCACCGTCCTCGCCGTCACGGACCCCGGCGACTGGTTCGGCTGGGCGATCACCGCCTGGCTGTGGCTGACCGTCCTGTTCGCCAACCTGGCGGAGGCCGTCGCCGAGGGCCGCGGCAAGGCGCAGGCGGACACCCTGCGCAAGGCCAAGACCGATACGGTCGCCCGGCGGCTGAACGGCTCCGGCGCCGACCGGAGCGAGGAGCGGGTGCCCGGCACCGAGCTGCGCGTCGGCGACCTCGTCGTCTGCGAGGCCGGCGACATCATCCCCGGCGACGGCGACGTCGTCGAGGGCGTCGCGTCCGTCGACGAGTCCGCCATCACGGGCGAGTCGGCGCCGGTCATCCGCGAGTCCGGCGGCGACCGGTCGGCGGTCACCGGCGGCACCAAGGTGCTCTCCGACCGCGTGGTCATCAAGATCACGACGAAGCCGGGGGAGACCTTCATCGACCGCATGATCAACCTGGTCGAGGGCGCCGCCCGGCAGAAGACGCCGAACGAGATCGCGCTCAACATCCTGCTCGCCTCGCTCACCATCGTCTTCCTGCTCGCCGTCGTCACCCTCCAGCCCTTCGCGATCTACGCCAAGGCCGAGCAGACGATGATCGTGCTCGCCGCCCTGCTGGTCTGCCTCATCCCGACCACCATCGGCGCGCTGCTCTCCGCGATCGGCATCGCGGGCATGGACCGGCTGGTGCAGCGCAATGTGCTGGCGATGTCCGGGCGCGCGGTCGAGGCCGCGGGCGACGTCTCCACCCTGCTCCTCGACAAGACCGGGACCATCACCCTCGGCAACCGCCAGGCCGCCGAGTTCGTACCGGTCAAGGGCGTGACGGCGGCCGAGGTAGCCGACGCCGCCCAGCTCTCCTCACTGGCCGACGAGACGCCGGAGGGCCGCTCGATCGTCGTGCTCGCCAAGGAGGAGTACGGGCTCCGGGAGCGCCACGAGGGCGAGCTGGAGCACGCGGAGTGGGTGCCCTTCACGGCGCAGACCCGCATGTCGGGCGTCGACCTCGAAGAGAACGGGGTGGCCCGCAAGGTCCGCAAGGGCGCCTCCGGTTCGATCATCGCGTGGGTCCAGGAGCGCGGCGGCGCCGTCGCCGAGGACGCCCGGCAGCTCACCGAGACGATCTCCGAGGCGGGCGGCACACCGCTGCTGGTCGCCCTGGAGGACGCGGACGGCGCACGCGTGATGGGCGTCATCCACCTCAAGGACGTCGTCAAGGAGGGCATGCGGGAGCGGTTCGACGAACTGCGCCGGATGGGCATCAAGACCGTCATGATCACGGGGGACAACCCGCTGACGGCCAAGGCGATCGCCGAGGAGGCGGGCGTCGACGACTTCCTCGCGGAGGCCACGCCCGAGGACAAGATGGCGCTGATCAAGCGGGAGCAGGCGGGCGGCAAGCTCGTCGCGATGACCGGCGACGGCACCAACGACGCCCCCGCGCTGGCCCAGGCCGACGTCGGCGTGGCCATGAACACCGGCACCTCGGCCGCCAAGGAGGCCGGGAACATGGTGGACCTGGACTCCAACCCCACCAAGCTCATCGAGATCGTCGAGATCGGCAAGCAGCTCCTGATCACCCGCGGCGCGCTGACGACGTTCTCGATCGCCAACGACGTCGCGAAGTACTTCGCGATCATCCCGGCGATGTTCGCGGTGGCCTACCCCGGCCTCGACAAGCTCAACATCATGAGCCTGCACTCGCCGCAGTCCGCGATCCTCTCGGCGGTCGTCTTCAACGCCCTGATCATCGTGGCGCTGGTGCCGCTCGCCCTCAAGGGCGTCCGCTACCGCCCGATGAGCGCCGACTCCATGCTCCGCCGCAACCTCGGCCTGTACGGGCTGGGCGGGCTCGTCGCCCCGTTCATCGGCATCAAGATCATCGACCTGCTCATCTCCCTCATTCCTGGCATCGGGTGACGTCATGAACAACTCCCTGCGCAGCACGGTCCGGCTGCTGGGGGCGGGCCTGCGCGCCATGCTCGTCCTCACCCTGGTCTGCGGCGTGATCTATCCGCTGGTCGTCACCGGCATCGCCCAGACGGCCTTCCACTCCAAGGCGAATGGCTCGGAGGTGAAGGCCGACGGCAAGCCCGCCGGCTCGTCGCTCCTCGGCCAGACCTACACGCTCGACAAGAAGGACAAGGACGGCAACCCGCTGCCGGACCCGAAGTACTTCCAGCCCCGCCCCTCGGCGGCCGGCCTCAACACCGAGAACACCCAGTACCACCTCACCGTCTCCGGCGCCTCCAACCTGGCCGCCGACAGCAAGGTCCTGCTCGCCTCGGTGCAGCAACGCCGCGCGGACGTCGCGAAGTTCAACGACGTCTCCCCGTCCGCCGTCCCCCCGGACGCCCTGACCGCCTCCGCCTCCGGCATCGACCCGGACATCTCCCCGGCCTACGCCAAGCTCCAGACCGAGCGCGTGGCCAAGGCCAACCACCTGCCGGAGGCCAAGGTCGCCCAACTGGTCAAGACCCACACCGACGGCCGCCTCGCGGGCTTCCTCGGCGACCCGCGCGTCAACGTCCTGGAACTCAACATCGACCTCCAGAAGCTCACGAAGAACTGAGGCAGTCAGGGCGGCCACTACGGTCCTGAACGGCGTGCCGTGCCGCATCACTCGTCGCCTTCGGCGCACGAGACTGGTGCGGGCACGGCACGCCGCGCTGTCATGGGCCATGGACACTCGATACGCGGTACGCCGTGCACGGCGGTGGGCGCGGGTGCGGCGCCTGCAACTGCTCGCGGGCGCGGGCGCGGCAGCGTTCATGATCGCCGTGGTGTTGCTGATCTGGCGCGGGCCCTGGTGGGTCGACGGCGAGTACCTTGACGCGAAGGGGCTGCGGTCCGGCTCGGCGGCCCTGGTCACCGGATTCCGCATGGCGGTCGTTCAGATCGCCGCGGTCTTAGGGGCCGGGCTGGCCTTGCTCTTCACCATGTTCAACTACCGCCTCGCCCGCCGGGGACAAGTCACGGACCGGTTCACGACGGCGCTCGAACGTCTCAGTTCCGACGATCTCTATGGGCGAATCGGCGGCGTCCTCGCGCTGGAACAGATCATTCGCGACGCGCCCGAGCAGGGGCTGCACGCGGCTCAGGTCCTCAACGCCTTCGTCCGACAGCGCGCACCTCACCACCAGGGCCGGCCCGTTCCGCGCGGCGCCGGCACGGCAGGGCACCGGGCGGCGCTCCGGCGTTCCCTCTCGACGCCCGGCCCGAGGCTCCCCGCCGAACCGGCCCCCGATGTGCAGCAGGCTCTGACGGCCTTGTTGTACCCCCTGCTGGCGACTTCGCGGCACCAAGTGTCCGGTGCTGTCGTCGACTTGTCCGGGCTGCATCTGGCAGGTGCTTGCCTCACCGGGGAGAACGCGTGGGCGAGACGGGGCTTCCGCTTCACCGGCATGTACCGGGCCGGTCTCGCCTTCTCCGATTTCGCCGGATCGGACCTCTCCCGCGCTGATCTCGCCTATGCCGATTTGCTCGGCGCGGACTTCACGCGGGCCGTCTTGGCCCGAGCGAAACTCACGGGGGCGAACCTGATGCGGGCCCGGCTCGCCCACGCGGATCTCATCAGGGCGGATTTCGCCGGGGCCGACCTCAGGAAGGCTGACTTCACCGGCGCGGTGCTCGCGGGAGCGCAGTTCGCCGGGGCCGACCTTTCCTTTGCCGACTTCACGGGGGTTGACCTGGCGAACGTGAACTTCGGCGACGCGCTGCTGATGGGTGTGCGAGGCGTGAGTGCTCGGCAACTCGAGGCCCTCGACATCGTCGATACAGATTTCTGAACCGCGCGAGGACCCCGCGATGGACCCGGCGTTCGAGGAGAAGACGGCCGGACTGCCGCCCTATCGGGAAGGCGAGTGGGTCGGCCGCGCGCCCAAGGACCATATGCGGACCATCTCCCCGGAATTCGCCGCCGAGTTCGTGGTGTGGGCGACGCGAGCGCCGGAAGTCGGGGCGAGTGAATGCGACTTCTACCACGCGGAGGATTTCCATCTCGCGAGAACGGCGCGCTGACGCCCGTATCCACCCGGTGGGAAGACGCCCGGCCGCGCGGCGTGTTCTCGCCGGATGGATCGTCAGGTATCGGGATCAGTCGGCCGGCCGTTCCCTGACCGCCGTCGATCGGGCGCCGCGCCGCGCGCCCGGCAAGGGGGTCCGCAGGGCACCCTTGACGTGTGTCCCCACTACCTCAGCAGTCCCAACAGCTCGCGGTCGCCACCCGTATGGTCGTCTGCGGCGACGACGGATTGGTGCACCGGCTGGCCGCCGAGCTCTCCGGCGTCTACAGCGAGAGCGTCACCGCGCTGCTGCCGGGAGCCCGTACGGACCGCCGTCAGCCCTCCGTCATGGCGGTCCGGGCGGCGGCGCTGTTCGGGCGGGTGACCGGGGCGGTGGGCGTCAGGGGCCAGGCCGCGTCCGGTGGCGCGCCCGCCCAGCCCGTACGGATCGTCGAGGCCGCCGAACCCGACGACGAGGCGCTCATCGAGGCCGGGGTGCAGCACGCCGAGGCGCTGGCGCTGGTCTATGACGACGACGAGACCAACATCCACGCCGCGCTGCGGGCCCGGCGCCTCAACCCCCGGCTGCGACTGGTCATCCGGCTCTACAACCGGCGGCTCGGCCAGCACCTGGAGCACCTCCTCGACCAGGCCGCCCTGGTCTCCGCCCCCGACCTCGACCCCGAAGCCACCGACGCGTCCACCACCGTCCTGTCCGACGCCGACACCGCCGCCCCCGCGCTGGTCGCCGCGGCCATCGCGGGCAGCAGCAAGGTCATCCCCGCCGGCGGGGCGCTGCTGCGCGCCGCCGAGCGCCCGCCCGCGGCCGAAGGCGGCGGGGGAGCGGCCCGCGAGCGCGCCCTGTGCGCTCTCGCCATCCTCTCGGCCCCGCGCGATGCGGCCGCGGGCGGCGGTTCGGGTACGGACGGCGGCTCGGGCTCGGGCTCGGGCGCGGGCGCCGACGAGCCGCTGCTCCTGCCCGACGACGAGGAGGTCGCGCGGGCGGCCGACCGCGGCACGATGGTGCTGGAGACGGTCACGCACACCGGCCCGACGCTCCCGCCGTCCCGGTTCGCCGCCCGCGCGCTCCCGCTCGGCTCGTTCTTCTCGCGCCGCCTGCGCTGGTCGCTCGCCGGGCTCGCGGCCGCCGTCGGCGCGCTGGCCGTCGCCTCCTGGCTGGTCACCGACGAGGACCCGGCGCACGCCGCCTACCTCTCGCTGCTCGACCTGTTCGCCATCGACGACCCGGCGATCGGCGAACCCCTCGGCCGCCAGATCCTCCAACTCCTCTCCGGACTCACCGGGTTGCTGCTGCTCCCGCTGCTGGTCGCCGCCGCCCTCGAAGGGCTCGGCACCTTCCGCTCCGCGTCCACGCTGCGCCGCCCGCCGCGCGGGCTCTCCGGCCATGTGGTGCTGCTCGGGCTCGGGAAGGTCGGTACGCGCGTACTCGCCCGGCTGCGCGAACTCGACATGCCCGTGGTGTGCGTCGAACAGGACCCGCAGGCGCGCGGCATCGCCCTCGCCCGGAGCCTGCGGGTGCCGACCGTGATCGGCGACGTCACGGAGGAAGGCGTCCTGGACGCCGCGAAGATCCGTACCAGCCTCGCCATACTGGCCCTGACCAGCAGCGACACCACCAATCTGGAGGCCGTGCTCTCCGCCCGCGCCTCCAAGCCCGGCGTACGGGCGGTGATGCGGCTGTACGAGGACCGGTTCGCCGCCGCCGTCTACCGCACCCTGCGCGACTCGCACCCGCAGGCGCTGACGCGCAGCCGCAGCGTCTCCTCGCTCGCCGCGCCGGCCTTCGCCGGGGCGATGATGGGCCGCCGGATGCTCGGCGCCATCCCCGTCGAACGCAAGGTGCTCCTCTTCGTCGCCCTGGACGTCAAAAGCCACCCGGAACTGGCCGGGCTCAGCGTCGCCCAGGCGTTCCGGCCCGGCTCCTGGCGGGTCCTCGCCCTGGACACCACCGCCCCCGGCGACCGCCGCCCCGACCTCGCGGAACCCGCGCCCCCGCGGGGCGGCGAGCGCCGCTCCGGCCTCGACTGGAACCTCCCCGCCGACTACGTGCTGACCTCCGACGACCGCGTCGTCCTGGCCGCCACCCGCCAGGGCCTCGCGGACCTGCTGGGTCGCCGCGACCGCACCGCCCCGCCGCCGTCTGCTCCGGACGGCCGCACCGCCGACGCGGGACGGGGCTGACGCCGGTCCGGCCGAGGGCCGGGGGAGCGCCGCCGACCCCGGCCCATGCCCGCACCGCCCCCGCTGCCGGCCGCGCCCGTGACGGGGGCCCGTACCGTCGGCGCCGAGCCCGGTCGTAGGCCGGGGCGCGGGCTGGACACCGCTTTGCCTCCGGCCCGTGCCCGTCGGCCGCGGGGGCGGACCGTACCGCCGGCGCCCGGCCCGGCCGCAGGCCAGGTGAGCGCCGCCGACCCCGGCCCATGCCCGTACCGCCGGCGCCGGACGGGCGAGCCCCCGCCCGGCCTCAGCCGCAGGGGAGCCCTGGGACGACTCCGCCCCCGCTACCAGGCGTCCCCCGACCGCCAGTCGCACGCCAGGTCCCCGTCCAGCGACAGCTCCGTGGTCACGGGCAGGACGAAGACGCCGCCCTCCTCGTCCGGCAGCCGCTCGATGCCCGTCGGGGCGAGTACCGACGTGGTGCCGGGCCAGAGCTGCCAGCCGCGCGCCGAGTAGAAGCCGACCGCCTCGTCGGAGGCCGAGAGGGCCCCCAGTTCGTAGCCGCCGCGCAGCAGCCGTTCCGCCTCGTCCATCACCGCGGAGCCGTGGCCCCGGCCGCGCCGGTCCGCCCGTACGCCTACGCCCTCCACGTAGCCCGCGCGCACGGCCCGGCCCGCGTGCAGGAACTGCCGGCGGACCACCGCCCCGTGTCCGATCAGCTCCCCGTCCTCCCACAGCAGCACATGCATCCCGCCGAGTGTGTGGTCCCAGTCCTCGTCCGCCATGTCCCCGTCGAAGGCGTCGTCGAGAAGGGCCCGTACGGCGTTCAGCGTCGCCTGGTCCAGATCCGCCGTATGTGCGGTACGTACGTCAGCCATACGGGGCATCCTGGCAGCGCCGGACGGCGGAGGCAGCCGAATTACCGGCGGCGGGACGTGCGACGGGACCCCGGCAGGGGCGCCGCCTCAGCCGAGGCCGTACCCCTGCCGCGCCCCCGCGGCCCCGGCGTCAGAGCTGCGTCAATACCCGGCCGGACACCGTCCCCCAGGCCATTTGTCCGAATCCTTGGCCGTAAGGTCGACAGTGCGTGGAGATAAACAGGGCGCAGAGTCGGCCCGGGACAGAAGATGGGGCCATGGGACGCGGCAAGCTTCGGATCTATCTGGGGGCGGCACCGGGGGTCGGGAAGACGTACTCGATGCTGTCGGAGGCACACCGCCGCGTGGAGCGCGGCACCGACGTCGTCGTCGGGTTCGTGGAGTGCCATGACCGTCCGCGCACCGAGGTCATGCTGCACGGCCTGGAGGAAGTGCCCCGCCGCGAGCTCGAATACCGGGGGACCGTCTTCCCCGAGATGGACGTCGACGCGGTCATCGCCCGCCGCCCCGCCGTCGCCCTCGTCGACGAGCTCGCGCACACCAACGTCCCCGGCTCCCGCAACACCAAGCGCTGGCAGGACGTGGAGGAGCTGCTCCAGGCCGGCATCGACGTCGTCTCCGCCGTCAACATCCAGCACCTCGAATCGCTCGGCGACGTCGTCGAGTCCATCACGGGCGTGCGCCAGCGCGAGGCCGTGCCGGACGAGGTCGTGCGCCGCGCCGACCAGATCGAGCTGGTCGACATGTCGCCGCAGGCGCTGCGCCGCCGCATGGCGCACGGGAACATATACAAGTCCGCCAAGGTCGACGCCGCCCTCTCCAACTACTTCCGGCCCGGCAACCTCACCGCGCTGCGCGAACTGGCCCTGCTGTGGACCGCCGACCGCGTGGACGAGTACCTGCGCCAGTACCGCACCGAGCACAGCGTCTCCACCATCTGGCAGGCCCGCGAGCGCATCGTCATCGGACTCACCGGCGGCCCCGAGGGCCGCACCCTCATCCGCCGCGCCTCCCGGATGGCCGCCAAGGGCTCCGGCAGCGAGATCCTCGCCGTCTACATCGCCCGCAGCGACGGGCTGACGTCCGCCTCGCCCAAGGAGCTGGCCGTCCAGCGGACCCTGGTCGAGGACCTCGGCGGCACGTTCCACCACGTCATCGGCGACGACATACCCAGCTCGCTCCTGGAATTCGCGCGCGGCGTCAACGCCACCCAGATCGTGCTCGGCTCCAGCCGCCGCAAGAACTGGCAGTACATCTTCGGACCCGGCGTCGGCCAGACCGTCGCCCGCGACTCCGGCCCCGACCTCGACGTGCACATCGTCACCCACGAGGAGGTCGCCAAGGGCCGCGGCCTGCCGGTGGCGCGCGGCGCCCGGCTCGGCCGCCCCCGCATCATCGCGGGCTGGTGCGCCGGCGTCATCGCCCCGATCCTGCTCTCGCTCTTCCTCACCCAGCTGGAGGACGACGGGCCGGGCCTCGCCAACGACGTGCTGCTCTTCCTCTTCCTGACCGTCGTCGCCGCGCTCCTCGGCGGGCTGCTGCCCTCCCTCGCCTCCGCGGCCGTCGGCTCGCTGCTGCTGAACTTCTACTTCACCCCGCCCACGCACAACCTCACCGTCCAGGACCCGCAGAACATCGTCGCCATCGTGATCTTCTTCGCGGTGGCCGTGTCGGTGGCCTCCGTCGTGGACCTCGCGGCCCGCCGTACGCACCAGGCCGCCCGGCTGCGCGCCGAGTCCGAGATCCTCTCCTTCCTCGCGGGCAGCGTGCTGCGCGGCGAGACCAGCCTGGACGCCCTGCTGGAGCGGGTCCGCGAGACCTTCGCGATGGAGTCCGTGGCGCTGCTGGAGCGGGCCGGCGACGTCGAGCCCTGGACCTGCGCGGGCAGCGTCGGCGCCCGGACGCTGACCCGCCCCGAGGAGGCCGACGTCGACATGCCCGTCGGCGACCACATGGCGCTCGCCCTCTCCGGCCGGGTGCTGCCCGCCGAGGACCGCCGGGTGCTCGCCGCCTTCGCCGCCCAGGCCGCCGTCGTACTCGACCGGCAGCGCCTGGTCGGCGAGGCCGAGCGGGCCCAGGCGCTCGCCGAGGGCAACCGCATCCGCACCGCCCTGCTCGCCGCCGTCAGCCACGACCTGCGCACCCCGCTGGCCGGCATCAAGGCCGCCGTCACCTCGCTCCGCTCCGACGACGTGGCCTGGTCCGAGGAGGACGAGGCGGAACTGCTCGCGGGCATCGAGGACGGCGCCGACCGCCTCGACCACCTGGTCGGCAACCTCCTGGACATGTCCCGGCTGCAGACCGGCACCGTCACCCCGCTGATCCGCGAGATCGACCTCGACGAGGTGGTCCCGATGGCGCTCGGCGGCGTGCCGGAGGGCAGCGTCACCCTCGACATCCCCGAGACGCTGCCGATGGTCGCCGTCGACCCCGGCCTGCTGGAGCGCGGCGTCGCCAACCTCGTCGAGAACGCCGTCAAGTACAGCCCCGACGACGCGCCCGTCCTGGTGTCCGCCAGCGCGCTCGGCGAACGCGTCGAGGTGCGCGTCGCCGACCGCGGCCCCGGCGTCCCCGACAGCGCCAAGGACCGCATCTTCGAGCCGTTCCAGCGCTATGGTGACGCACCCCGCGGCGCGGGCGTCGGCCTCGGCCTCGCGGTCGCCCGCGGCTTCGCCGAGGCCATGGGCGGCACCCTCACCGCCGAGGACACCCCCGGCGGCGGAATGACCATGGTGCTCACCCTGCGGGCCGCGCCCGGCCGCCCGCCCGTACGCCCGGACCTCCCGGCCCAGGCCATCTCATGAACCCCCTCACCGACAGGACAACCCCAGAAAGGCGGGCCACCGAATGAACCGGGTGCTCGTGGTGGATGACGAGCCGCAGATCGTCCGCGCCCTCGTGATCAATCTGAAGGCACGGAAGTACGACGTGGACGCGGCCCCCGACGGCGCGACCGCCCTCCAGCTCGCCGCCGCCCGCCACCCCGACGTGATCATCCTCGATCTCGGCCTGCCCGACATGGACGGCGTCGAGGTCATCCGGGGCCTGCGCGGCTGGACCCGCGTCCCCATCCTGGTCCTCTCCGCCCGCCAGACCTCGGACGAGAAGGTCGAGGCGCTCGACGCCGGCGCCGACGACTACGTCACCAAGCCCTTCGGCATGGACGAACTCCTCGCCCGGCTGCGCGCCGCCGTGCGCCGCGCGGAGCCCGCCGGCACCCCCGACGACGCCGTCGTCGTGGAGACCGACGGCTTCACCGTCGACCTCGCCGCCAAGAAGGTCAACCGCGGCGGCCGGGATGTCCGGCTGACGCCCACCGAGTGGCACCTGCTGGAGGTGCTGGTCCGCAACACCGGCCGTCTGGTCAGCCAGAAGCAGCTCCTCCAGGAGGTCTGGGGCCCCTCCTACGGCACCGAGACCAACTATCTGCGGGTCTACATGGCGCAGCTGCGCCGCAAGCTGGAGGCCGATCCGTCGCACCCCAAGCACTTCGTCACCGAGCCCGGCATGGGATACCGCTTCGAGCAGTGACGCGGGGCGTTCACCGGGCCCGCCCCCGGTACGCTGGCTGCATGAGTGCCGTACCCCGAACCGACAAGCCGACCGGCCGCTTCCGCCGGATGCTCGACCGGCTGTCCACCTCACAGGAGGAGCTGCACTCCGCCGAGCTGCAGCAGGACACCCAGTCCGCCGGCTGCACCCGGATCTGCGACTGCGACGACCGCCAGATAGTCAAGGTCACGGGCACTCTCCGGACCGTCACGCTGCGGCCCCGGGCGGGCGTGCCCGCGCTGGAGGCCGAGCTGTTCGACGGGTCCGCCGCGCTCGACGTGGTGTGGCTCGGCCGCCGTTCCATCGTCGGGATCGAACCCGGCCGCAAGCTGATCGCCTCCGGCCGCATCTCCATGAGCCACGGACGCCGGGTGCTCTTCAATCCCAAATACGAACTCCGACCGCTCGGACAGGAGTAGCCGGTGCCGTCTACCGACAAGCCGACCACCACCGATGAGGACCCCGTCGCGCACGATCCGGCGGCGTCCGGCAAGGCGGCGGCCGACACCGCGCTGCTGGAGGCGTTCGGCGGCGTGTGGGGCATGGTGGACACCACCGTGCCCGGACTGGTCTTCGTGCTGATCTACACGATCAACCGCGACATCCACTCCGCCGCCATCGCCTCCCTCGCGCTCACCGCGGTCCTCGCCGTGGCCCGCCTGGTGCGCCGCCAGACCCTCAAGCACGCGCTCAGCGGCGTCTTCGGGGTCGCCTTCGGCGCGATCTTCGCGATGATGTCCGGCGACGCCAAGAACTTCTACCTGCCGGGCATGCTCTACACGCTGGGCCTGGCCGTCGCGTACATCGTCTCGGCGCTGGCCCGGTTCCCGCTGATCGGCGTGCTGCTCGGCCCGATGCTCAAGGAGAACCTCTCCTGGCGCACCCGCAATCCGGGCCGCTTCCGCGCGTACACGAAGTCCACCTGGGCGTGGGGCGTCATCCTGCTGGCCAAGTCGGCGGTGCTCTTCCCGCTGTACTGGTGGGGCGACGCCACGCAGCTGGGCTGGGTCAAGGTGGCGCTGGGCATCCCGCCGTTCCTGCTCTGCGTCTATCTGACGTGGATCTTCCTGGCCAAGGCGCCGCCGCCGATCGACGTGATCGCGGAGATGGAATCCGCAGAAAACGCAGAGAAGGCGGCGGCCGGCGACGGCGCCGCGCGCGACGCCGTCGTGACGACCGGGGCCGAGCCCCAGCCGCGCGGCCAGGCGCGCCACCGCCGCTGAGGCCCGTACGCCCCGTCTACGACCCGTGCCCCCGGAAACCATGTGGTTTCCGGGGGCACGGGCTTTGATACGGGCAAGGCCTGGCCGTCAGGCCGAGGCGTCCTCCCTGCGGACCGACAGCAGGTCCTCCAGCTGCTCCTCGCGCGCGGGCGCGGCCACGAAGAGCAGCTCGTCGCCGGCCTCCAGCGCGTCCTCCTGGCTCGGCGTGAGCACCCGGTTGCCGCGGATGATCGTGACGAGCGAGGTGTCCTCCGGCCAGTCCACGTCGCCGACGCGGGTGCCGGCCAGCGCCGCCTCGGGCGGCAGCGTCAGCTCGACGAGGTTGGCGTCGCCCTGGCTGAAGCGCATCAGCCGCACCAGATCGCCGACGCTCACGGCCTCCTCGACCAGCGCGGACATCAGCCGCGGCGTGGAGACCGCGACGTCGACGCCCCAGGACTCGTTGAACAGCCACTCGTTCTTCGGGTTGTTCACGCGCGCCACGACCCGCGGCACGCCGTACTCCGTCTTGGCGAGCAGCGAGACGACCAGGTTCACCTTGTCGTCGCCGGTCGCCGCGATCACCACGTTGCAGCGCTGCAGCGCCGCCTCGTCCAGCGAGGTGATCTCGCAGGCGTCGGCCAGCAGCCACTCCGCCTGCGGCACCCGCTCCACCGAGATGGCGGTGGGCGTCTTGTCGATGAGCAGCACCTCGTGCCCGTTCTCCAGCAGCTCGCCCGCGATGGAGCGGCCCACCGCTCCGGCTCCGGCGATAGCGACCCTCACAGCACCTCTCCGTTCGCTTGTGGGCGCGTCCGGCGCGGGCGCGCGCCGGCGGCCTGCGGCCCGGCGGCCGCGTCGTGCACGCCGCTCACCGCTGGCCCTCCTCGGGCCCGTCCGAGAACGCCGCCTCGACCTGTCCGACCTCGTCGGTGCGCATCATCACGTGCACCAGGTCGCCCTCCTGGAGGACCGTCTGCGAGGTCGGCAGGATCGCCTCGCCCAGCCGGGTGATGAACGCGACGCGCACCCCGGTCTCCTCCTGGAGCCTGCTGACCTTGTGGCCCACCCACGCGTCGGAGGTGGGCACCTCCGCGAGCTGCACGCCGCCGCTGGGGTCCCGCCACAGCGGCTCCGCGCCGGACGGCAGCAGCCGGCGCAGCATCTGGTCGGCGGTCCACCGCACGGTGGCCACGGTCGGGATGCCCAGGCGCTGGTAGACCTCGGCGCGGCGCGGGTCGTAGATGCGGGCCGCGACATTCTCGACGGAGAACATCTCGCGCGCCACCCGGGCCGCGATGATGTTGGAGTTGTCGCCGCTGGAGACCGCGGCGAAGGCCCCGGCCTCCTCGATGCCCGCCTCGCGCAGCGTGTCCTGGTCGAAGCCGATGCCGGTCACCCGGCGCCCGCCGAAGCCCGCGCCGAGCCGCCGGAACGCCGTCGGGTCCTGGTCGACCACCGCGACGGTGTGCCCCTGCTGTTCGAGGGTCTGCGCGAGGGCGGACCCCACCCGGCCGCAGCCCATGATGACGATGTGCATACGCCCTTACCTCGCACCTTCCCTGAGTGCTGTGATGTGGGCAGCCATCGTTCATCATCCTTCCGAGCCCCTGCCGGGGCCACCACGGGGGCAGTGCCGGTCGGCCGTGCCGTTTCGGCGACCACGCTACCTGGGATCGCGGCCACTGCCTCCATTCAGTCGTAGTGACGAGACTCGGACACACGGTCACGGGGGTGGTTAGGATGATCACCGCGTTCCGCTCGACGGCGGGCGCCGGGACGCCGACCCGTCTCCCCACACGCCCATGTCCCCTTCGTTCCTGAGGAATTGATGTCTGATCACATACCGGCGGCGGTGATCTGGTGCCTGGCGGCGGCTCTGGCGGTGACCCTGGTCCTGCTGGTGCGGCAGCGGCAGATCACCGCGGGCGCCCGTAAGCGCGCCGCCGCCCTGGAGAGCAGCCTGCGGGCGCGGGACGAGGAGATGCACCACCTGGCCACGGTCCGGCTCCCCGCGATCGAGGACTCCGCGAACCAGCCGGCGCCCCCGCCCGGCCTGCTCGACCAGCGGCTCACCGGCACCGCGTACGCGCACAGCCTGCAGACCGTGATGGACCTCTTCCACCGGGCCGGGGACAAGGCCAAGGCGCGCGCCGAGCAGTCGGCCAAGGCGGCCCTGAAGGCGTCGATGCGCGCCCTCCAGGGGCTCGCCCACGAGCAGCAGCTGTCCATCTCCGACATGCAGGACCGGCACGACAACCCCGACGTGCTGCGCGACCTGCTGGAGATCGACCACGCCAACTCGCAGTTCGGCCGCCGCGCCCAGGCCATCGCCGTGCTCTGCGGCTCCTGGCCGGGCCGCCAGCGCGCCGCCTCCGCCATGACCGACGTGGTGCGCGGCGCGAAGTCCCGCATCCGCGACTACCGCCGCGTCCAGGTCCACAGCCAGGCCGACATCGCCGTCGTCAGCCGGGCCGTGGAGCCCGTGGTGCTGGCCGTCGCCGAGCTGCTCGACAACGCGGCCCGCCACTCGCAGCCCAACACCACCGTCGAGGTCAGCCTCCAGCCGGTGCACAACGGCGCCTGCGTGGTCATCGACGACGCCGGCGTCGGCATGGACGGCCACGAGGTGCAGCAGGCCACGGCCCTGCTCAGCGGCGAGCGCGTCGCGGACGTCTCCCGGCTCGGCGACCCGCCGCAGTTCGGTTTCGCCGTCATCGGGGTGCTCGCCGCCCGCTACGGCTTCAGCGTCTCCGTCGATACCCGCTCGCCCTACGGCGGCGTACGGGCGGTGGTCTTCCTGCCCAGCGCCCTGCTCACCCACCTGGACGCGGACGCGCCGGGCGCCGCCCAGCCGGCCCCGCAGGCCGCACCGGCCCCGCACCCCCCGCAGCAGCGCCCGCCCCGGCGCGTACCGGCCCCGGCGCCCACGGCCGACGAGCTCCCCGACCCGTACGAGGCCCCGCGCCCGTACGAGGCCCCGGCCCCGCCCCAGGCCCCCTACGCGTCCCACTCGGGGCAGCCCGGCGCGGTCCACGGGTCCACCGCGGGCGGCCTGCCCAAGCGGCGCCGCAGACAGGCCGCGCCCCAGCCGACGGACGGGCCCGGCGCCGGATACGGCCACGACGCCGGATACGGAGCCGACGCCGGATACGGCGCGGCGCCCGCCGCCGGCCCCCCGCAGGAACGCACCGCGGAGGAGACCGCCCGCCGCATGGGCGCGTTCGCCCGCGGCACGAGGTCCGGCCGCAGCGCCGCCGACGCCACCGAAGACGAAGGGAACCCCCACGCGTGAACGACCACATGAACAACGAGCTGGGCTGGATGCTCGACGAGGTCGTGAAGATGCCCGAAGCGCGGCACGCGATCCTGCTCTCCGCCGACGGCATGCTCCGCGCCCACTCCCAGGGCATCGGCCGCGACGAGGCCGAGCGGCAGGCCGCCGGTCTCTCCGGACTCCAGTCGATCAGCCGCTCCACCGGCGAGTTCTGCTCGCACGAGGAGAGCCCCTGGCGGCAGACGCTCGTCGAGTTCGCGCACGGCTACGTCTTCCTGATCGCCGCGGGCCCCGGCGCGTACCTCGCGGTCTCCGCCACCGACGAGGTCGACATGGAGGCCGTCACCTACCGCATGCAGAAGCTCGTCGACCGGCTCGGCAAGGAGCTCACCAGTCCGCCGCGGCAGGACGCCCCCTGGCTGGGTACCGGCAGCCCGGCATGACCCCGCCCCGGCGCGACCCAGGACGCGACAAGGGACTCGTGCGGCCGTACGTCGTCACCGACGGCCGCGCCTACCCGACCCGCAACACCTTCGACCTCGTCACGCTGGTCATGGCGCACGGCGACCGGCCGCTCGGCGGCCTCAGCCCCGAGAAGCGCAGGCTCATGGACCTCTGCCTCGGCGGCGCCCTGTCGGTCGCCGAGGTCTCCGGCCACCTGATGCTGCCCGTCAGCGTCGTCAAGGTGCTGCTCGGCGACCTCGTGGACAGCGGGCATATCACCACCAGGTCCCCCATCCCCTCGGCCCAGCTGCCCGAGGCCCAGCTCCTTCAGGAGGTGCTCGATGGACTCCGCGCTCGCCTCTGACGGAGACCTCTATCTGCGGCAGAGCGTCCGTACCGCGGCGAAGCTCCTGGTCGTGGGGCATTTCGCGGTCGGCAAGACCACGTTCGTCGGCGCGCTCTCCGAGATCCGGCCGCTGCGCACCGAGGAGACGATGACCCAGGCCGGGGCGCACATCGACGACCTCGCCGGCACCGAGTCCAAGACCACCACCACGGTCGCCATGGACTTCGGCCGCCTCACGCTCAGCGACAGCCTCGTCCTCTACCTGTTCGGCGCGCCCGGACAGAAGCGCTTCACCCGGCTCTGGCAGGACATGACCCGCGGCGCCCTCGGCGCGCTCGTACTCGCCGACACCCGCCGCCTGGAGCAGTCCTTCGACGTCATGGGACTGCTGGAGGAGCACGGCCTGCCCTACGCCGTGGCCGTGAACCACTTCGACGGCGCGCCCGTCCATCCGGAGGAGGAGATCCGCGAGGCCCTCGACCTGCTCCCCGAGACGCCCCTGATCACCTGCGACGCGCGGGACCGGGTCTCCTCCACCCGCGCGCTCATATCGCTCGTCGAGTACCTGCAGACCCGTACCGCCCAGGAGTACGCGTGACCTACCGACCCGACACCGGCGCCCCGCCGCCGGGCTGCCCCGCCCACGCCGGCGGCGGCCCGCTCCCGGGGCTCGCCCAGCCGGGCCCCACCCCGATGTACGGGCCCGACTTCGCCGCCGACCCGTCCGCCGTCTACGAGCGGCTGCGCCAGTACGGGCCGACCGCCCCCGTCGAACTGTCGCCCGGCGTGCACGCCACCCTGGTCACCGACTACCGGGCCGCCCTCGAAGTGCTGCGCAGCCCGGAGAAGTTCGCCAAGGACGCCCGCCGCTGGCGCGCCCTCGCCGACGGCCGCGTCGGCGCCGACAACCCCGTCGTGCCGATGATGGGCTACCGGCCCAACTGCCTCTTCTCCGACGGCGAGGCCCACCGGCGTCTCCGCCAGGCCGTCACCGACAGCCTCGGCCGGGTCGACCCCGCCGCCCTGCGCGGCTACGTCGAGCGCAGCTCCGACACGCTCATCGACCGGTTCTCCCCGTACGGCGAGGCCGACCTCCTCGGCTCGTACGCCAAGGTCCTGCCGCTGCTCGTCTTCAACCAGCTCTTCGGCTGCCCGCCCGCCATCGGCGAGCGGCTCATGGGCGCGATGTCCGCGATCTTCGACGGGGTCGACGCCGAGCGCGCCAACGCGCAGGCCACCCAGAGCTTCATCGAGCTCATCGGCCTCAAGCGCGAGCAGCCCGGCGCGGACGTCACCTCCTGGCTGCTGGCCCACCCCGCGAACCTCGGCGACGAGGAGATGATCCACCAGCTCGTCGTGCTGATGGGCGCGGGCACCGAGCCCCAGCAGAACCTCATCGCCAACGCGCTGCGGCTGCTGCTCTCCGACGACCGGTTCGCGGGCGACCTCTCCGGCGGCGCCATGCCCGTCGAGGACGCCCTCGACGAGGTCCTCTGGCTCGACCCGCCGATGGCCAACTACGGCGTCCACTACCCCGTGCACGACCTCGACTTCGGCGGCGTCCGGCTGCGCGAGGGCGAGCCCGTCGTGATCAGCTACGCGGCCGCCAACAACGACCCCGGCCTCCTGTCCGACCAGCGCGGCGGCAACCGCGCCCACCTCGCGTGGAGCGCCGGCCCGCACACCTGCCCGGCCAAGGACGCCGCCCGGCTGATCGCCGCCGTCGCCGTCGAGAAGCTCCTCGACCGCATCCCCGACCTCGAACTCGCCGTCCCCGCCGACCGGCTCGTCTGGCGGCCCGGCCCCTTCCACCGCGCCCTCACCGCGCTCCCCGTCCGGTTCCCCCCGGTACCGGTGCCCATGCCCGCACCGGTACGCGACCAGTTCGACGAGACACCTGGAGACAGTCGATGGAACGTCAGACCTGCCCAGTCGCAATCGACCCCGCCGGCCACGACATCCACGCCGAAGGCGCCCGAATCCGCGAGCAGGGGCCCGCGGCGCGTGTGGAGCTCCCTGACGGCGTGGTGGCGTGGGCAGTAAGCAGCCCCGCCCTCCTCAAGCAGTTGCTCACCGATCCGCGGATCTCCAAGGACCCCCGGCAGCACTGGCCCGCGTGGATCAACGGTGAGATATCCCCCGAGTGGCCGCTGTTCACCTGGGTCGCGGTGCAGAACATGTTCACCGCCTACGGCAGCGACCACCGGCGGCTGCGCAAGCTGATCGCCAAGGCGTTCACCGCCCGCCGCACCGCGGCCCTGCGCCCCCGCATCGAGGAGATCGTCAGCGGTCTCCTCGACACGCTCGCCGCGACCCCGCGCGGCGAGACCGTGGACCTCCGGGAGGGCTACGCCTACCCGATCCCCATCCAGGTCATCTGCGACCTGTTCGGCATCGACGACGAGGCCACCCGCGAGGGCCTGCGCGACTGCGTCGACTCCGTCTTCCACACCTCCGCCGACCCCGCCGAGGTCACCGCCACCTACGCCCGTATCTACGAGATCCTCGGCGCCCTCGTGGCGGAGCGGCGCGAGAAGCCCGGCGACGACATGGCCAGCGTGCTGATCGCCGCGCGCGACGAGGACGACGGCGCGGGCCTCAGCGAGCAGGAGCTCGTCGACACCCTGCTGCTGGTCATCAGCGCCGGCCACGAGACCACCGTCAACCTCCTCGACAACGCCATCCACCTGCTGCTCACCCACCCCGAGCAGCTCGCCCTCATCCGCGAGTCCAAGGCCGGCTGGGGCGATGTGATCGAGGAGGCGCTGCGCGTCGAGGCGCCCGTCGCCAACCTGCCGCTGCGCTACGCCGTCGAGGACATCGAACTGGACGGCGGCGTCACCTTCCGCAAGGGCGACGCCATCATCGCCGCCTACGCCGCGGCCGGCCGCGACCCGCAGCGGCACGGCGCGGACGCCGACCGCTTCGACCTCACCCGCGCCGACAAGGAACACCTCGCCTTCGGCCACGGCGTCCACTTCTGCCTCGGCGCGCCGCTGGCCCGGCTGGAGGCCGAGATCGCGCTGCCGGCGCTGTTCGAACGCTTCCCGGACCTCGCGCTCGACTGCCCGCCGGAGGGGCTGCGGCCGGTGGAGTCCTTCATCTCCAACGGGCACCGCAGCCTGCCGGCGCGGCTGCACGCGACGGTGCCGGCGGTCTGAGCGTGATCCGCGGGCCCGGCCGTGATGGTACGGCCGGGCCCGCGGACGCGTCCGGGGCCGGACGGGGCGCGTGGGAAGGCTCGTACGGGCACGGGAACCCATCGGACGGAACGCCCCATGGGTGGCGGGTGGGCGACCGTAATCGCGAGCGCTTACGATCCTCTGCGTGTCCAAACTGACCGACGTGCCGAAACGGATCCTCATCGGCCGAGCGCTGCGCAGCGACAAGCTGGGCGAGACGCTCCTCCCCAAGCGCGTCGCGCTCCCCGTCTTCGCCTCCGACCCGCTGTCCTCCGTGGCGTACGCGCCGGGCGAAGTGCTCCTCGTGCTGTCCGTGGCGGGCGTGTCGGCCTACCACTTCAGCCCGTGGATCGCCGTCGCGGTCGTCGTGCTGATGTTCACGGTGGTCGCCTCGTACCGGCAGAACGTGCACGCCTACCCGAGCGGCGGCGGCGACTACGAGGTCGCCACCACCAACCTCGGTGCCAAGGCCGGACTCACCGTCGCCAGCGCCCTGCTCGTCGACTACGTGCTGACCGTCGCGGTCTCCATCGCCTCGGGCATCGAGAACCTCGGCTCGGCCATCCCGTTCGTCGCCGAGCACAAGACGCTCTGCGCGATCACCGTCATCGTGCTGCTCACGGTGATGAACCTGCGCGGCGTCAAGGAGTCCGGGAAGCTCTTCGCCATCCCCACCTACGTCTTCGTGGGCGGCGTCTTCCTGATGATCCTGTGGGGAGTCGTCCGCGGCCTCTTCCTCGGCGACACCATGAAGGCCCCCACCGCCGACTACACCATCCACGCCGAACACCAGGGCCTGGCCGGCTTCGCCCTGATCTTCCTGCTGCTGCGCGCCTTCTCCTCCGGCTGCGCGGCGCTCACGGGCGTCGAGGCGATCAGCAACGGCGTGCCCGCGTTCCGCAAGCCGAAGAGCAAGAACGCGGCGTCCACGCTGGCGCTGATGGGCGGCCTCGCCGTCACCATGTTCTGCGGCATCATCGCGCTGGCCATGACCACCAAGGTGCGGATGGCGGAGCACCCGGCCACCGATCTGCTCAGCAACGGCAAGCCCGTAGGCTCCGGCTACACCCAGAACCCCGTCATCTCGCAGGTCGCCGAGGCGGTCTTCGGCCACGGCTCGCTGCTGTTCGTCATCCTGGCCGCGGCCACGGCGCTCGTGCTGTTCCTGGCCGCCAACACCGCGTACAACGGCTTCCCGCTGCTCGGCTCGATCCTCGCCCAGGACCGCTACCTGCCGCGCCAGCTGCACACGCGGGGCGACCGGCTGGCCTTCTCCAACGGCATCGTGCTGCTGGCCGGCGCGGCGGCCGTGCTGACGTACATCTACGGCGCCGACTCGACCCGGCTGATCCAGCTCTACATCGTCGGCGTGTTCGTGTCCTTCACCCTCAGCCAGATCGGCATGGTCCGGCACTGGAACCGCCACCTGCGGATCGAGGGCGACCCGGCCAAGCGCCGCCACATGGTCCGCTCCCGCGCGATCAACACCTTCGGCGCGTTCCTGACCGGGCTGGTCCTGGTCGTCGTGCTGCTGACGAAGTTCACGCACGGCGCGTGGGTCGCCCTGCTCGGCATGGTGATCTTCTACGCGACGATGACGGCGATCCGCAAGCACTACGACCGGGTCGCCGAGGAGATCGCGGTCGAGGACGAGCGCGACGACGAGACGGTCCGCCCCTCCCGCGTGCACTCCATCGTCCTCGTCTCCAAGGTCCACAAGCCGACGCTGCGCGCCCTCGCGTACGCCAAGCTCATGCGCTCCGACTCGCTCGAAGCGCTGAGCATCAGCGTCGACGCCGCCGAGACGAAGGCGCTCCAGGAGGAGTGGTCGCGGCGCGGCATGGACGTACCGCTCAAGGTCCTCGACTCGCCCTACCGCGAGATCACCCGGCCGATCATCGACTACGTCAAGAGCCTGCGGAAGGAGAGCCCGCGCGACGCGGTCAGCGTCTACATCCCCGAGTACGTGGTCGGCCACTGGTACGAGCACCTGCTGCACAACCAGAGCGCGCTGCGCCTCAAGGGCCGGCTGCTCTTCACGCCGGGAGTGATGGTCACGTCGGTGCCCTGGCAGCTGGACTCGTCGGAGGCGGCGAAGAAGCGGGCGCGCAGGCGGGCGGAGTGGAACGCGCCCGGGTCGGTGCGGCGCGGCCCGGTGGCGCCGCCGAAGCGGGAGAAGACGGGGACGAAGAGGTAGGGCTGCGTGGACACGTAGACTGGTGGGCTGCTGCGCAGCGCGTACGCCCCACCCACCTCGCCCCACCCCAGCTCAGGAGCAATTCGCCATGCCGCAAGAGACCGAAGCACCGCAGGTAGCCGAATCGCTGGTGGGCGAGGAGTACGAGGTGGAGGTGGGGCCGGTCGCGCACGGCGGGCACTGCGTCGCGCGTACGGACGGCGGGCGGGTGCTGTTCGTACGGCACACGCTGCCGGGGGAGCGGGTGATCGCCCGGGTCACGGAGGGCGAGGAGACGTCGCGTTTCCTGCGCGCGGACGCCGTGGAGATCCTCGAACCGTCGAAGGACCGGGTGGAGGCGCCGTGCCCGTTCTCCGGACCGGGCAAGTGCGGCGGCTGCGACTGGCAGCACGCGGCGCCGGGCGCGCAGCGCCGCCTGAAGGGCGCGGTGATCACCGAGCAGCTGAGCAGGCTGGCGGGCCTGACGCCGGAGGAGGCGGGCTGGGACGGCACGGTGATGCCGGCGCCCGGCGACAAGGTGGCGAAGGGCGAGGTCCCGGCGTGGCGCACCCGCGTGCAGTACGCGGTGGACGCGGAGGGCCGCGCGGGGCTGCGCAAGCACCGCTCGCACGAGGTCGAGATCATCGACCGCTGCCTGATCGCGGCGCCCGCGGTCACGGAACTGGGCATCGAGCAGCGCGAGTGGCCCCAGATCGCCTCGGTGGAGGCCATCGCGGCGACCGGCTCCGCCGACCGCCAGGTCATCCTCACCCCGAAGCCCGGCGGTCGCCTCCCCATCGTCGAACTGGACAAGCCGGTCTCGGTCCTGCGCGTGGGCGAACGCGACAAGGCCGTCCACCGCGTCCACGGCCGCCCCTTCGTCCGCGAACGCGCCGACGACCGCACCTACCGCGTGGGCGAGGGCGGCTTCTGGCAGGTCCACCCCCAGGCCGCCGACATGCTGGTCAGGGCCGTCATGCAGGGCCTGATGCCGCGCAAGGGCGACATGGCCCTCGACCTGTACTGCGGCGTCGGCCTCTTCGCGGGCGCCCTGGCGGAGCGCATCGGCGACAAGGGCGCGGTCCTGGGCATCGAGTCCGGCAAACGCGCGGTGGAAGACGCCCGCCACAACCTCCAGGACCTCGACCGCGTCCGCATCGAACACGGCAAGGTCGAACAGACCCTCCCCCGCACCGGCATCAAGGACGCCGACCTCATCGTCCTGGACCCCCCGCGCGCCGGCGCCGGCAAACAGACCGTCCACCACCTCGCCTCCCTGGGCGCCCGCCGCATCGCCTACGTCGCCTGCGACCCGGCAGCCCTGGCCCGCGACCTGAAGTACTTCGCGGGAGAGGGCTACCACCCGGTCACGCTGCGGGCATTCGACCTCTTCCCGATGACTCATCATGTGGAGTGCGTGGCGATCCTGAAGCCGGTGGCGAAGGACGGCTGACCTGCGGTTTTGTCCGCGCGCAGTATGTGCGGTGTGGGCTCGCTCCAGCGGGGTTCTGCATTCGATGGTGGTCGCGCGGTGCGGTAGGCGGGTACTGCCACGACCCCGCGCGCGGGGTCGTGGCCTTGCGGTCTGGCCGACCTCTAACTGCTTTCCGGCCCGTGGTCCTCCGTCCGCTCGCCGTCCGCCGAGCTCGCGGCTACCCCGTGCATGCGGATCACCGCGTACGTTTCGCCGTCCCCCGGCGGTCTCGTCCACGAACGAGTGGCGAACGTGTGAAGCCGTCCGTTCACGAGAGCGTGGCGCGGCAGGCAAACACCGAACTCCCCGGTCACCGCTTCCAGTAGCGACCGTTCCGCCTCGGCACCGTTCTCCGGATCGCTGAAGAACCGTCCCGGATCCAGCGCCTGCGGTATCTCCCCGCTTTTGTGGATCTCTCCGTTGACGTACGTGAATGCGTACTGCTGGGCGCCGTCTTGCGCCACTGAAAGGTGGAAGAACGGGTCTCCGTACCATGACCGCAGGCCGCTCCACACCACCACCGCGCGGGTGCCCGTACTGGCGGCCGCGGCCGGGGAGACGAACCGCTGCGAGTTGAACGGGGCGGGGTCGCTGTCGAAGGCGAAACTCCATCCAGTTCCGGCCCGGCCGGCCGCCACGAGAGCCCTGTCGTCGTAGGACGAGAACTCTCTCCGACTGTGCAGCGCATGGTCGCGCGCCTCCCAGAAAGTCATGGGTTCGTTCAGTACGGTGCGGTCCCCGTCCGTGAGACGTCCGGGCAAGTCCTCAGGCTCCACCCCCTCCACCAGGACGAACCGGTAGGACGTGAGGCTATTGCCCGGGTCCGGCTCTGCGAGCCACACCAGGTCGCCCGGGTCGAGTCCGGCCGTCGGACTCGGCGGCTCACCCACGTGCCCGCCCCTTGGGCGGGACAGCAGCTCCTCGCCTCGCTCCGGGGTGAGCAGCGGTCCGAGGACCGGGTCGGCCACCCACCCCAGCGGCGCCAGATGGTCCGGTCCCAGCGGCTCCCACAGGGGCAGAGCGTCCATCATCGCCCGCCATGCCCCGTCGGTGTCTCCCCACCGCGCCAGCTCCCGCGCCCGCTCGACTGCTTCCCCGAACGGTCCGGTCGCCGTGTACCGATACGTGCCGCTGCGCACCTGTTCCAGCGTCGCGTAAGCCTGGGAGACCAGGTCGTCGTCGGCGCCCCGCAGATGGAACATCAGCGAGGAGTCGCCCCGGTATGAGTGCGCCGCGTGCTCGGCGACCAGCGGCGGCAGCAGTTCGGGTGCGTACCGCGGGTCCGCCACCAGTCCGTCGAAGTACACCATGTAGGTCTGTCCGAGCAGGCGGCGTATCTGGTCGCCCAGCCCCGCGGCCCGCGGCCTGCTGTACGCCTTGGCCTCGTCCAGCGCCTTCGCGGCCCGTTCCCAGCCGCCGCGCAGCGCCTCCAGCCGGGCTTCCTCCACCAGAGCGTCCAGCTCTCGTGTCGTGTCGCTGACGAACACCTCTTCCCCGTCGCTCGGGCGCGCGCGCAGGCTGTGGAATTCCCGGTACATGTCCCGCATGAAATCGAGGAAGTTCGCGTGCCGGTCGGGTGGCTCAGCCCGCCAGCTCGCCCAGGTGCGGACGGCCCACTCGCCGTCCTCACCCACATCCTCGGGATCCAAGAGGACGTGGGTCACGTCGGACTCCACGTCGAGCTGCAGCCCGCGCCGCCAGACATCCGCCTCCTGCCTTTCCTCGGGCTCGGCGTCCTCGTCCAGGTGCTCCTCGAACATGTCCGCGAGCCCCGACTCGTTGTTGTGCCAGTGCGCGTCCTTCGTCCCCGCTAGCAGCCATACGAATCCGCCCGCGTGCCGCCACCCGTCGGTGACCTTGAGGAACTCCCGGTACGACGGGGGCATCCGCCGGCCCAGGCGTGCCTCCATGGCTGCGATCCGCTCCTCGGGCGCGGGCGGGAACCCCAGCCACCGTGCCCGCCGTGCGGCCTTGTCGTCCTCGTCCCGTGTCTTGCTGTCCGGCAGGGAATCCGCCCACTCCCCGCTCCACCTGAGCAGGAAGGACCGCCAGTCGAATGCCGTGGTGTCTGTCATGCCGGCGATGCTGCCACCCGCCACTGACAATGCTCCGTCCCATGCCGCGGCCAACGGCTCCTCCCGTACGCAGGCCAAGCCTGCGGCTGATCGGCAGACGGGGAGGCAGCAGAGCCACGCGGCTTTGGCGAAGTTCGCTGTGGATCCCCGGATGCGGGTTCGTCGGGGCCGATGCCCGGCTCACGGTCCTCATAGATGGCCGCCGCCGCGGGCCAGATGTGCTCGATGTATTCACCGGAACTCCGCCTGCCTATCCCGGTGATGCGTTTCCCGCGTCCTGGCTCGACCAGCAGGGTGGTCGAGATGCCCCACCACCCACGTGCGGACTTCGCTGCCCCCTCGGCACTGGTGGCGGCATCCGCGGTGACCGAGGCCCACCGTCTGGCGTGGCTGGGGGACCGGCTGGGGGATCTGCCAGGTTCGGGAATCGTCTACACGCTGATGGTCGCGGCGGCGGAGGAGGTCGCGGCATTCCTGGGGCAGCGCGGATATCCGGTGGCCTCCAGCACGGGGAGACGGAGAACGCTGATCGGTTGCAGGCGGAGGAGGATCTGCTGGTGAACCGAGTGAAGGGCGGGTGGCGGCCTCGACGCTGGGGATGGGCTTTGACGAGCCGGAACTGGACGACGAGAAGCCGGCCCCGTGCGGTCGTTGCGACAAATGCGCCAGGCCCTGGTTGGAGGCGGGCCATGTCTCCCGCGGCCCTCGCGACGGCGGCAGACGAGCTGTCCCGCTTGGGTAGAGATCGAGCCTTGCAAGATGTGGCTGACCGGGCTCTCTCTCCGCGGTCGGGCTGGGTTTGAAGGGCCGTATTCCTGTTGCCAACAGGCGACCACCGGCACGCGCTGGGCACCGCCTGCGTCCTTTCCTGTCAGCGCAGGTTGGGGATGGGCCGGTCCCGGACGACGTGCTGGCCGTCCTCGTGACGGTGGTAACTGACTGGGCCCGCTCGCCGGGCGACTGTGCCGGCAATCCCCCCGACGCGGTGGCCTGGCCGGTCAGGGGCGTCGCCATGCCGTCCCACACCCGTCCACAGCTGGTCGCCTCACTAGCTGAGGCAGTGGCCCGGGTCGGTCGGCTCCCGTCGCTGGCCAGCCTGGCCTACACGCCGCAGGCGGACGAGTACACGGCACATCGCAGCAACTCCGCTCAGCGGCTACGCGCCCTGGCCGCCTCGTACGCAGTGCCCGACGAACTCGCCGCCGCCCTGGCCGGCGCCCCCCGGGCCCGGTTCTGCTCATCGACGACTACACCAACTCCGGCTGGACCTTGGCCGTAGGCGCACGCCTCCTGCGCCGAGCCGGTGCCGGACAGGCGCTCCCATTGGTCTCGCCCTGGTCGGCAGACACCGGCACTTGAATCGCGCACTGGCCCACACGTGGCGCGGGACGACGCCATTTTTGAGGCCAAGCCAGAGCTCTGCTATGGAGTGTGAGCTGCCCAGTCGGTGGGGTTGACCTTGCCCTCAAGAATGAGTACTCGAGTCGCCACGCCTAATCGGCGTGATGACTGTCGGGGCCGCACCGCTTTCGCGTGCGGCCCCGACAGTCCACATCTGTTAAGCCTCGACTTCTTTCAAGCGCCGAGTTTCAGCTCAGCGCCATTCAGGAAGGATGTTCGCTAGCTGCGCCACCAGATCCCAGTCCGCTGGCTTATCGCTTGGCCTGAACCATTCTGCACTGTGGCACACCCAGTATCCGCGAAATTCTCGTACGCCCTGGAGTGTAGTGTCTTCAATTCCCGATTCCGAGCCGCAACAACCGCATATGACATTGAAAGCGCACCCTTCGTTCCAGAATGGCGTGTCCTCGATGAAGCCGCAGATGCGACATGTGTACTCTTCGCCGCAATCTTCCACGTCTCTTCTCCTGCCAATTCTTTCGGTTTATTGCTCGCTGTCGAACCGGGAGTTCCTCGCAGCGGACCAGTTCGAGGCGTGGGCCAAGGGTGAGGCGGACGCCGCTGCCGCCCGCTACAGGCCCGCAAGGGCCACGACGGCGACAAGAGCGGCAAGGACGGCAAGGACGGCAAGGACGGCAAGGACGGCAAGAACGGCAAGGACGGCAAGGGCGCCGAGTCCGTCACCGACAGCCCGGAAGCCGCTGGCGCCATCGGTGGCACTGCTCCGCTCCCTCCCCCGGGGGCGTTGGCGGGATCGCTGTAGCCCGCATCGCCGGGGCGGCCTTCATACTGGCCATCCGTCGTCGCCCCTCCGCCGAGCGCTGACGGCTCCGGCCCTGTAACCGCACAGCTCTGGCGGAGCCGCCGGCCCAACAACTCATAGCTCCCGGCCGGAAGCACTCGAATAGCAGACAAGCATTTCTAAACATGGAACTCGGGGCCGCACCGTGTCGCGTGCAGCCCCGACGACCCTACCTACTACGCTCCGACCCCTTTTCAGGGGCAGGTTTCATCGCCATTCGGGGGGCACGTTGGAAATCTGCTTCAGCAGATCCCAGTCTTCCGGCTTGTATTCAGGCTCGGACCACGGAGCACCCTGACCAACCCAGTATCCCCGAAACTGACGTACCCCTTCCAGCATGGTGTCATTAAGTCCTGATTCTGACCCACAAGCGGGGCAAATGTCATTGTCGGGGACTCCGTACGCCCAGATGGGTTCACCACCGTCGAATCCACAGACGCGGCATACGCATTCACAGTCTTCGATGTTCGCCATCTCCACCTCCATCGTGATGCCGATCAGTGTCGACGTTCAGACCCAAAATGACCCTGTGTCTCCAAGTGTCTTTCAAGGCTTGGCTCCTTGTAACCTCGCAGGTTACTCGGCGAATAAGGGGATGGTCTGTACATGGTAGAGGGAATTCCGTCCTTAGTGAAAGCGGTCAGCGTGTTCGTTTTCTCTTCGTAAACCGCCCACCCTGAGTCTATCCCCCGATTATCCTTTCGGTCCCACACTCGATACCCTTTCGGTGGACGCCCCGGATCTGTATACTTACAATAGCCGTGCGCTTTCGTGACATAATCACCTATCTGCTTCATCTCAGGAAACTCACTTGTGTGATTTCTGAGATGGATTGTCGCGAGCTGAATGTGCGTCCTGTTCCTCTTCTCGGCCCAGATCGCGGCCGGTCGGCCAGCGTCACGGTTCGCCCTGAGGTAGGAAAGAAGGCTATCGGCGCCCTTCTTTCCCAGCTGCTCTTGGACGGCCTGGATGTCCTGTTTCGTTCCCCAACTGAGCCCCTTGCTGCCTCCGGCGACACCTCCCACCTTGCCGAGGATGACGGCTATGCAGGATGCGCTGGCATCAGCTTGCATCCCTCTGGCGCTGTAGACGGCGCAGTTGAATCCGTCGAAAAATTTGCCGAGAACGGGGGCGTTGCCGGCCCATTCGCTCCCAGTCTGGAAATCGTCTAGGGCATTGGAGAGGTCGAAGAACTTTTCCCAGAACCCGCGGGCGTCGTTATCGTTCAGGGCGAGCCGGAGCTGGTCTTCCAGGAGTTGGAGTTGGTTGTAGTCCTGCTTCGCCTTGTCGTCGCTTCGCTGGCTCTCTTCCTGCTTCCTGTACAGATCGGAGACACGCTTCAGAGTGTCCCCGACTGCCTTGTTGGCCTCGTCGCGGTCCTTGCCCGCTGCTTCGGCAGATTTACGGGCATCGGCGGCCGCAGTCCACGCCGCGTTTGCCGAGACCTGGGCCCACTCTGCTGACAGCTCAGCATGGGCCGCTGCATTGGTTGCTTTAGCGGCGGCCTGGTGGGCGTCCGTCTCGGCATTCCGGGCAATCCTGGCCGACTCGGCGGCACGGGCAGCGGATGCCTCGGCGTCCCTGGCCGAGCTCTTTGCCTCGGCAAGATATTTGTCAGCCAGCTGGGATGACTAGAGTAATTGTCAAGAGTTGTGGATGGGGCCGTTGATGTCTATCGAGGCTGTTCCCACTCGGTCAGGGTGAGTTCGTACTCGACTTCACCGTGCTCGGAGCCCTCGATCGCCTCCGGCCAGTCCCCGGTGAAGTTCCGGACGAAGGACAGGCCCGACTTCTCCATGACGCGACGTGAACGGCTGTTGACGGCCATCGTGTTCGCCGTGACCCGCTCGACCCCCAGTTCCGCGAACCCCTTGTGGACCAGGGCCCGGGACCCCTCGGTGGCATAGCCGCGCCCCCATGCCACCTGGTTCAACCGGTAACCGAGTTCGACCACGGCGGGGCTGTGCTCCTCCAACGGCCGGAACTCGAACCAGCCCAGGAAGGTGCCGGTGGGCTTCTCCTGCGCGGCCCAGTAGCCGCGGGTCTTCCAGCATGGGTAGTCGTGCAGGAGCCGTGGGAGGGTCCTTGTCTCGATCGACTCCCGACTTGTGGGGCGGCCACCGTTGATGAAGCGCATGACCTCGGGGTCGTCGTCCAGAGCGAGCAGGTGGTCGGTGTCGGCCGCCGTGAACGCGCGCAGGACGAGCCGGTCGGTCTCCAGGAAGTTGGCCATGCCGCGATCTTCACCACGGGCGGGCCGGGCCTGCCACCGATTTTCCGACCTGTGGCAGGCGGTGATGTTCATGCCGCGCGGGCCTCGGATCGCTCGACCAGGACGCCCCGCTCGAAGCGGGCGCCGGCCCGGACCAGGGCGACGAGATGGGGCGCATTCACGGCCCGCCGGCGTTCCTGGGCTGACTCGATGAGCTTGAAGACCATGGCCAGGGGGGGCGGCCCGGCTGCCGGCGCCCTTGGTGACCTTGGTCCGCAGGCGCACAGTGGCGAAGGCCGACGCGATCGGGTTCGTGGTCCGCAGGTGGATCCAGTGCCCGGTGGGGAAGTCGAAGAACGCCAGCAGCTCTTCCTCGTCGTCGGTGATCCGCTTGACGACCTTGGGGTATTTCGCCCCGTACTGCTTGGCGAACGCGGCGACGGCCTTGGCCGCACGCTCCTCGTCCTCGGCGTTGTAGATCTCCTGGATCGCGCGCTTGGCCGCGGGCTGGGCCGACTTCGGCAGCGCGTCGAGGACGTTCGCGGTCTTGTGGACCCAGCACCGTTGACGGCAGGTCTGGGGGAACACCTCGTTCAACGCGTTCCAGAAGCCGAGTGCCCCGCCGCCGACGGCCAGGACAGGGCCCCGCATGCCCCGGCGGGCGCAGTCCCGCAGTTGTGCCGCCCATGCCTCGGAGGATTCGCGGTAGCCGTCGGTCATCGCGATCAGTTCCTTGGTGCCGTCGGCCCGCACGCCGACCATGACCAGGACGGCGGCCTTCGCCTCTTCCAGGCGTATGCGCAGATGAACACCGTCGGCCCAGACGTAGACGTAGTCCGTGGCGGACAGATCGCGGTCCATGAACGCCTTGTGGTCGGCCTGCCACTGCGCGGTCAGCCGCGTGATGGCCGCTGGTGAGAGGCCGGCGGGAGAGCCGAGGAACTGCTCCAGCGCGGGCACGAAGTCGCCGGACGACAGGCCGTGCAAGTAGAGCAGCGGCAGCACCTCGCTGATCTTCGGGGATTTCCGCGCCCAGGGCGGCAGGATCGCCGAGGGGAACCGCCTGCGCTCGCCCGGCGTCTCGTCGACGCACTCGACGACACCCCGCAGACTGACACTTTGGAACGGTGGGATGTGGCCCCCGGAGGTGGCCCACTTCGGGACGATAACTGTCCACGGGGCAGATGGAATGGCCGGGGCGGGGGGGGCGATTGACGGCGTCAGAGGGGTACGGCCGTGGCGGTCATGTGACGCTCCGATCCGGGGCAGGCCGTTCCGGAGCCGGGAAAGGCCCTCTTACCTGCGGTTTTCTCCGGATGGGGAATTCGGACATATTTCCGATGACGCACCATGTGGAGTGCGTGGCGATCCTGAAGCCGGTGGCGAAGGACGCCTGACCTGTGGGTTTGGGTGATGCGCGCTATGTGCGGTGTGGGCGTCGGGGGTGTCGCGAGCGATATCCGACGGCGCCCTCAGTCCGCCGTCTGCACCAGCCGCACCCGGCGCTTTTCTGAGGTTCGAAGGGGCGATGCCCCGTGCGGGTTTACTGGTGCATGGGGCTTGTAAAGGTCATGGGCACCCTGTCACTCTCCACATGTTGACCGATCTTGTCAGTCATCACGTGCTGTCTCATTTGATATGAGGAGGAACCATGCTCGATCAGGATCGTTCCCAGGACATTTTCGACTTGGACGTGCGCGAGATCGTGGACGCGAACGAGAGCACGATGCCTGTCGCCATGACGCAGACCGAGGCTGTGACGTGCCCCCAGACGTGTGCGTGGACGTGCGCGTGATCCGCTGTCGCTCGTCTCTGTTCTGTACCTGCGCCAGCTGATGAGCCTTAGCTGAACAGGAGGCGACTGCCCGAGCCGGAGAGGGGAGTCGCCTCCTCTTTGTCGTTTTTGTTGATGCCGACCGAACGCCGAAGAGAGCGACGTGCCTGACGGGATTTCCTTCTCATGCGCTGGTGTTGTCCTGCTCCGTGCTCCGGCTCAGTCCGTGCGCCACGCCGCGGTTACTCACGCCGACATCGTGGAGGGCGACGCGGACGAGGTTTCCAAGAGCGTGGGGTACTTACGTTCCCTGGCCCGAGACGCGCTGTTGCGGGAGGCGGTGGGAGTTTCCAGTCCGTCTTTGGCGCGTCGTTGGGATGAGATTCTGCGCGGTGAGAAGGATCGTCTTTCCGACGTGCGGCGGGTTGTGCGCGCGCTGACCGCGTACCGGTTGCGGATGGCGACGCGGTGCACGCCGTTCGGACTGATGGCCGGGGTCGCCGTGGCGCGATTCGCTGCCGCCGCGGAGTCCGCTGAGGTACGGCTGGGAACGGCGCATCGGAAGTCGGTTCGGCTGGAGCGCGGTTGGATCACGGCGCTCGCGGCTTCTTGGGCCGGCAGAGCGGATGTGCTGAACGAACTCCGGGTCTCGGCCAACAATTTGTGCCGTGTGCGAGGCGACCGTCTCGCGTTGTCGTATCTGCCTCTGGAGGACCAGAGCGGCGAGGCGGCTGTCCCGCAGGAGAACGTGCGTGAAGTCAGCGTGCGCTACACCGCCGCGGTGCGGGCCGCGTTGGAGGCAGTGCGCGGCAGGACGTTGCGCTACCCGGAGCTGAAGCGGCAGTTGACCCAGCGGTTCCCCGCGGCCCCCGTGGGCGCGGTCGAGCGCATGCTGACCGACCTGATCGGAAAGGAGCTCCTGCTCACCGATCTTCGTCCGCCGGCGGAGACATCGGACGCGGGGCAGTACGTACGGGACGCTCTCGCCGCTGTGAACTCTGCCGAGTTCTCGGCCCCGGCCGCGCTGGACGACGTCGTCCGCTCCCTCGCCGACTACGCGGCCGCGCCGCTGGGGCAGGGGCAGGACGCCTGGCGCGACGTCGTCTCGCGCATGCGTCGGCTGCGGTCCGCGCAGCGGGGTGTGCAAGTGGACCTGGCTCTGGACGCGAGCGTGCGACTGCCGCCTGCGGTGGCGGTGGAGGCCGAGCGGGCGGCGGACCTCCTGTGGCGGCTCGCCCCGGCCTCCTCCGGTTCCACGGGACTCGACCAGTACCACAGGGAGTTCGTGGAACGCTACGGCACGGGGCGGGCCGTTCCCGTGACGGAGCTGCTGGATCCCGAAGCCGGGCTGGGCGCCCCCGCCGGGTACATGCAGCCGCCCGGTACGCGGATCGCCCCGACGGCGCCTTCGGACGCCACCGAGCGGGACCGGCTGATGATGGAACTCGCCCAGGAGGCGCTGCTCTCCGGCGCCGATGAGGTCGTGGTCGATGAGACGCATCCGCTGGTGGCCCGGGTCGCCGACCGCCGGGAACAGCGGCCGCCGTCGGCCGAACTGTTCGCCCAGCTACTGGCCGCCTCGGTGGAGGCGCTGCGGGAGGGGGAGTTCCGGCTCGTGCTGACGGGAGGCGCGACTGGTTCGGCCGTCTCGACGTTCGGCCGGTTCGCCTACCTCCTTCCTGACGAGCTACGGGCCTCGTTGGGCCGGCTCGCCCAGGCCGGCGGCGCAGGGGATGCGGCGCCGGACGCCCTGCGCGCCCAACTCGTGTTCCAGGCCCGCCACGGCCGCGGTGACAATGTGGCCCAGGTTCCCCGACTGCTGGAGCACATCATTCCGGTCGGCGTGTTCGCCGACGACTCCGCGCCCGGCACCCTGCCTCTGGAGAACCTCGCCGTCTCCGCCGGTCCGCACCGGCTGCGGATCGTGGAGGCCGGCAGCGGCCGGGAGGTACTGCCGACCGTGCTGCACCGGCTCAACACCCACTCCCTGGCCCCCAACGCCGTACGTCTGCTGGCCGAGATCGGCCGAGGCGACGTCCGCGGCGTCCACTGGGACTGGGGCCAGGCCGGGAACCTGCCGTACGTACCGCGAGTACGTTACGGACGCGTCGTCCTCGCTCCGGCGCGCTGGCGTCCCTCCGAGGCCGTCCGGGACCAGGACGCGCCGTTCGGCGAATGGGCCGATGCGCTGCACGCGTGGCGCAAGCTCTGGCGGGTGCCCGACCGGGTCTGCTCGGTCTACACCGATCAGCGCCTCGAACTCGATCTGACCCGACCTCTTCATCTGCGGCTGCTCCGGCACGAGTTGAAACGCCGCCCCGCCACCGTCGTACAGGAACTGCTGGATCCTGACGGCACCGGCGCGGGGTGGCTGACCGGACCGGACGGCTCGCACCGCAACGAACTGGTGATTCCTCTGGTAGCTCGGTCGGCGCCGGGCGCGCCGCCTGCCGAGCAGCACTCGGCACCTCTCCGCCGGGAACCGGCCCGCCCCTCGCCGCGGCGGCTGCACGACTTCGCACACGCCCCGGGCGGCGAATGGCTGTACGCCACCGTGCACTGCAGCGCCGCCCGGCACGACGAGCTGCTCGCGCACTCCATGAATTCCCTGCTCGCCGGCCTGCCCGACGAGGTGGACCGCTGGTTCTTCATCCGCTACCGGGATCCGGACGACCACCTCCGGCTACGGTTCCACGGCACGTCCGAGGCGCTGACGACAGCGGTGCTGCCGAGCCTGCACCACTGGGCCGGTGCACTCCGGGCGAGCCACCTGATCCGCGGGTACGCCCTGCGCACGTACGACCCCGAGCTGGAACGCTACGGAGGCCCGGAGGCCATCACGGCGGCCGAACGGTTCTTCCACGCCGACAGCACCGCCGCCGTCGAAGCGCTCGCGCTGCGGGAGTCGGGCCGCCTTTCCCTGGAGCCCGTGCTGATCGCGGCAGTCGGCCAGGCACACGTCGCCCGCACCTTCTGGACCGCGTACGACACCGCACCCGGCTTCCCGAACAGCGGCGAACCAGCCTGGATCCCTCGGATCCTCGACGCCGTCCCCCGCGGCGCGACGCACCGGGCATTCCAGGAACGCAGGCGCGAAGCCCTCGGTCTCATCGACGCCGACGGCAGCTGGGAGGGGCTGCGCGCCCAGCCCGGAGGCGAGAAGCTGCTGGCCGCCTGGCAAGGCCGGGCAGCGGCCCTGACCGAGTACGCGCACACCCTGCGCGAGCTCGGTGACCGCGGCTGGACACCGGTCACGCCCATATTTCTGTCCCTGCTCCACATGCACCACAACCGGCACATCGGCATCAACCCCGAGGCAGAGCGAGCCGCGACGGCGATCATGCGCGGAGCCCTGCAAGCCCACCGCGACCGCATCAGGAGCACCACATGACCGCCGTCGGCGAAGCGGACGCCGATCGATCCGGGGCAAGGACGGCCGGCGAGCTGCGCGACATCGGCGAGCTACGCGACGTCGGCGAGCTGCGCGACATCATGGACGACCTGGCCGGGCGCCTCACCGATCCGGAGTACGTGGCCGCCGCCGCGACCGCACCCGACAACGTCGACCAGCATGCCGGCATGCCACAGGCGCGGCCCCCGTGGCGCCCGCTGGGGCTGGGCGAGGCCCACCCAGGCGTCGCCCTGCTGTACGCCGAACTCTCACACCACGACAGCCGCCACCGGCGCGCAGCGCACGCGCACTTGGCAGCCGCCGCCCGAGGACTGGACGGGCCGGCCGGACCGGGACTGTTCGGCGGCGCCGCCTCCCTCGCCTTCGCCGCCCTCACGGCCCGGCACAGCGACGACGACTACGCCGACCTGCTCACCACCCTCGATTCCGAGGTGGCCGGCCAACTGCGCAGCCTGCTCGACCAGGAGGCGAAGCGGCTGGCCACGGGCCGACCCGGCGTCGACATGCACAGCTACGACGTCGTCTCCGGCGCCACCGGACTGGGACGCTACCTGCTGCTCCGGGGCGACGAGCACCGCCCCCTGCTCATCGACACCCTGACCTACCTGGTCCGCCTCACCGAACCCGTGACCGCCAACGGGCACCAGGTGCCGGGCTGGTGGGTTCCGACGAAGCCGGGCGTCGGACCGGAGTACCCCCGCGGCCACTTCAACCTCGGGCTGGCACACGGCATCAGCGGCCCCCTGGCCCTGCTCTCCCTCGCCTGGCGGCAAGGCGTACGCGTCCCCGGCCAGCAGACGGCCGTCATCCGCATCGTCGACCACCTCATCAGCCAACAGACCCCACACGGTCTGTGGGCCGCGACCATCGACTTCGACACCTTCGTCGACGGACACGGCCGGCACGCCCACCAGACGCCCAGGGCCGCCTGGTGTTACGGAACCCCCGGTACCGCCCGCGCGGTCCAGCTCGCCGGCATGGCCATGGAGCGCGCCGACTGGCAGGCCCTGGCCGTCGACGCCATGGCAGCGGCCCTCGCACAACCGCTGGGGGACTCCGTCACCGACAGTTCGCTGTGCCACGGCTGGGCCGGCGTACTCCACGTCACCGGCCTGATGGCCCGGGACAGCGGAAGCCGCCGGCTCGCTGGACGACTCCCCGCACTGGCCTCGTCCCTGCGGTCCGCCTACCGGCCCGACCTCCCCTTCGGGTACGTCTACAACCACGCCACCCTCGGCCCCGGAATCCGGAACGCCATCCACCGCGCGGGCTTCCTGGAGGGCAGCGCCGGCATCGCCCTCGCCCTCCACGCCTACCTCGACGACTACCCCGCCTCCCTCTGGAACGCTGCCCTGCTCGTGGCATGACGCGACTCCTTCAAGGACACCAACAGACTCCGCACAGTCGGAACCCGTACTTCAAACTCCTCCTTCAGCTCCATCACCGGTGATCCGACCCGCAGTCCTTGCATGGCGGACAGCACGCTGACGCGGTGCCGGGCGAACGAACCGCCGCACGTGCTCGTCGCGCAGTACCTGCGGGGCCCGGACGACGCCCTTCGCAGTGCGCGAGGCATCAGGCGATGTCGGACGCCGCACTGGGGACGGGACGGGACGGGGCGGGACCGTTTCGGTGGGAATGGTCAGCTGCTACGTTTCCCGGATGAGGAAAGGACCTGCCACGCGAAGCGTCGGCGCGGATGAGCCGCTCGGCTTCGTGATCGCTTCGGCGGGCAACGCGGCGGCTCTCGCGTTCGAGTCCGCCCTGGCCGCGGAGGATCTGCACCCACGGCACTTCGCCGTGCTGCGCGGCCTGCGCGACGGCGAGGAGCACGCGCAGCAGCAGCTCGCCTCCGCACTGGGCATCCCGGCCAGCCGCCTGGTGGGGCTGCTCGCGCTGCTCATCGACAGGGGCCTGGTGGCGCGGCGCGAGTCGCCGGCCGACGCCCGGGTGAAACTGGTCCGCCTGCGAGCGGAGGGCCGCAGGGAACTGGAGAAGCTGATCCGGCTCGCGGGCGCCTCGGAGGAGCGGCTGACCGCGGGACTGACGGCCGAGGACCGGTCCGAACTGCGCCGGCTGCTCGGCATCGTCTACGCCAACGTCGCCGACGAACCCGAAGGCCGACCCGCCCGGGCCTGGTGACCGGCCTTCTGACCTGACTGCTCGATCGGGTGACGGGCGATCGACGCCACCACAGCGGTGACGCGACGCGCTGACCGCTTGAGGTCACACCCTCTCGACGTCCTCCACCGCGACCAGACGGCACTGCGTATCCACGACGGCGCGTTCTCCGCGACGGGCCTCGCCGCCCACCACCCGTGCACCGGCGAGCTGCTGTCCACCGAGAAGCTCATGGTGCAGCCCCTCGCCGCCGCCGGCGCACTTCAACGCGACCTCCAGCGTGAACGTACCTACGACGGACGCGCGCTGCCGAGGCCAAGGCAGCAAGGGGCGGACGCCGCTCCGCCGCGACGGCCGCGAAGACCGGCACCGTCCGCACCGCACACCTGGAAGGCCGCCCCATCGCCGTCCTCGCCCGCGGTCACCGCGTCTGGCGCAGATCTGCGACGGAGCCGACGCGCTGCTGGAAGAGGTGCGCGGTGTGCATCACGCCGTCGTGCAGTTCGCCGGGGGCCACGTCCTCCACCCAGTCGGTCAGCGGGCTGCGGTCGGGGTGCAGGGCGCTGTCGGTCGGGCCGCAGGGCGCGCGTCCCAGCATCGCTGTTCGTCGCCGTCGGGTTCCAGCGGTCTCGTGTACGGCAACGGACAGCAGGACAGCAGCATGGCGAAGACGCGCCCGCTCGGGGAGAGCGCCCACACGCAGGTGGCGGCTCGTGCCGTAGGACCGCGCGCCCCCGCTGCGCCGGAGTGGACCAGCCGGCCGCACAGCGAGTGCGGCTACCGGCCCCCTTCCGTATGGCCACTCGCTCTTCCGTATGGCCCCTCGCTCGGGCTTCGCGGGCGATGTGCAGGAGCGGCGAACGGTGTGGCGCACGACGCCTGAGTACGGTGCGCCCCGGCCTGAGTATCCGAGCGGACGCGCGGCGCTGTCGGCTCCCGTTGGATGGAGCCATGATCGAATCGCCGTCAGCCCCCGCGCCCCCGGCCCCGAGGCCCCCGGAAGAAGACCGCTTCACCCGGTTGTGGGCTGCCGTCATGGCCGTCTTGTTCATACCCGCGCTGGCGATCTCGGTTCTTGCCGCCCTGTCCTCCGAGCGGGCTTCACGGTGCATGACATACGGCGAACAGTGCTCCCCCGGCCTCCTGCCGGGGTGGATGTTCGAGTGGGGTCTCGGCCTCGGTGCGGTGGCGCTCGTCGTCGCCTTGGCCGCCCCCTGGAAGCGAGTTCGCCAGGTGGCGCTCACCACGCAGATCATCGCCGAGGCTACGGCACTGCTGGTCATCCTCAGCAGCTCCTGAAAGCCGGCGAAGGCCGCCCATCGGCGAATCCGCGATGAAGCCCCTGACCTGCCGGTGCCGTTGTCGGCAGTTGAGGCTACGTCACGCCATAGGAGCCCGGTGGCGTCAGCGCGGCAGCCGATATCGCCGATGCCGGGCTTCGCGGTCCAGTGCGGCGAGGCGTTCGTCCAGGGCTCGGGTGCCCGGGCGGCCGGCCGATGCCTCCCGGTTTCCGTAGTCGAGTTGCAGCGCGAACCGTTCTGGAAGGGGTTCGCCGCATGCAACAGGGGATATCCGGCCACGGACACCGGTCCCCAAGGCTGGGCTCGGGGCAGAGACGCGGAAGGCCCCGCAGGGAACCGGGAGGGGTTCACGTGCGGGGCCGCTCACGGGGCGGAACCCGTCAGACTCCGGTCAGGTTGTACGTACCCGTACCGTCCTGCCTGCCGCCGGAGTACTGCCGGATGAACTCGCCGTCCGCGTACCGGTCGTGGCCCATCATGGAGCCGGTGTACTTGTTCTGCACACCGATCTTCGGGCTGCCGGGTACGTCGCGGTAGATGTAGAACCGCTGGAGGTCGTCCTCCGCACAGGGGGCCGTCTGCAGAGCCGCCCCTTCGTTGGCCGCGTTCTGCGCGGGGACGGTCAGGCACCATTGGCTGCGGTGGTTGACGAGGGTGGCCTCGATGACGCCGTTGCGCTCCACTTTGTTGCACAGCGACCACTGATCAAGGTCTCCACTGAAGATCGTCGAGGGCCGCAGGCGAACACCGTCGGCCCCCAGGAGGGGCCCGGTCCAGTACAGCGGCCTGTCGGGTACACCGATCTTGTAGAAGCCGGGGTCACAGGTGAAGCCCTGCGCCGCGCGGGAGACGGCCGTGCTCCCGGACGCCTTCTTCGCCGCAGCCTCCTCGACCGCGTCCCGGGCGACGGTCTTCGCCGACGGCACCGGACCGGCCTCGTGCTTCGCCGTGGCGGTGGCAGCGCCGCAGTCGAGCAGGCGTTGCGCCCTGGCCATGATGCTGCTCGCGGGGACCTTGTCCTCGCAGCGCACGGCGCCCTCTTCGAGGGTGGTGTAGGTGGTGTAGCTGCCGGTGTCGGGCCCTTCGACCCACTTCAGCGCCCAACTGCCGTCGCCCTGCTGGACGCGGTTGCAGTTGAGGCTGCCGTAGGTGCCGGTGACCTTCTTCGTTCCTTCGTACAGGCCGTAGTAGCCGGGCTGGCGGAAGTTCCACGAGATTGACTGGGAGGTGCTGGATGTGTGGGTGTAGTTGACCTGGACGTTCAGGCCCAGGCTCGCGCCGACGGAGCCGAGCGCCTCGACGGCGAAGCTGCCCTGAACAGTGCCGTTGAGACCGACGGAGACCGAGATGGTCTCCGTGGTGCTCGTGTTGACGCTCTGGGTGCCGGTCGAGCCCTCGGTGACGTACCAGCCCTTGAAGTGCGTGATGGTGGGGGCGACTTCGGACGTCTTGATGATCGGGTGGCGCTTGCCGAGATCGTCTGCGGTGCAGGTCTGGCCGGGCTGGACCGCCTGCCCGGCGGCGGGCGCGGCCGACGCGGCGGCGGCCGGTGCGGCGGATGCCGGGGTGGCGGCCAGGCCCACGGCGGCCGTCGCGGTGGCTATGAGCGCTCCGAGCCCTCTGCCCAGGCGGGTTCTTGTGCGGCGCATCGTCGTTTCCCCCTGTTGTGTGTGGCCTGTGAGGTGAGTGTGAGTGAAATCAGCGCCGGGGGCGGCAGGGCGACGCCACAACTGGCCAAATACGATCAAAGGCTGTCCCGTTCTCGGTAGGCACGAACGGGAGTTGCCCGGTTCCATGCCTTCGGTGTGCCCGCAAAGGGACCACCGAAGGAAAGGACCACCTTTTGAAACACGTCAGACGCGGCATGGCGGCGATAGCCTCGCTCGCCCTCACCGCAGCCCTGCTCGCTGTGGGCGCCTCACCGGCCACAGCCGCCCCGGCCGCTCCCCAGGGGTACGGAAAGTGCACGGCCGTCCCCAACGGATCGGACCTGCAAAAGCGCGGTGCGGCCTGGTCATGCTCCGGGCCGGACTCTGCCGACCGCCGTGTCCCCGCCCGTGCCCTGACCACCCCGGACCTCGCTTACGCCCCCGCCGACGGGGCGAATGCGGTCAAACTCTGTCTCAAGGACTCCAGCGAACGCGTCGTCTCCGACCGGCACGCGTACTGCACGCGGATGTTCATCAGAGAAATTCTCCTCAACAAGGAGAACGTGGCGATCGGCGAGGGCCACATCAGCGTTCTCGCCGTGGGCCTGCTCGACTCCTACGCGGGGAAGTGGACCGAGTCCATCATCGCTGTCCCCGGCGATATGACCGGCGAGGTGAGCGGCGTGGAGGTGTCCCTGGATTCCATGTGCAGCGGCATGTGCAGCAGGCAGGGGCCGGCCTGGGGCGGCGGATACGCGACCGTGGAAAAGGGCGGCGACAACCAGACGGGCACCATCACCTACCTGTCCAGCGTCGCCGCCAAGACGGACATCTCCTACATCAACGTCACCTACACCGTGACCGCCGCCGCTGTCGGCGGGGTCGGCGTCCCCGGGTACGACACCGCGATCTACGACGGCCCCCAGGTGCGCTGTGACGCGACGATCGGTGATGCCAGCCCCGTCCCCGGCTGCATCGTCTTCGCCGGGCACACGCCCGACGTGACGTTCTCCAGGGCGAAATACCGGGGGGCGGCCGTCGCCTACGAGTGGGCGCAGAAGAACCTCACCGGCCAGTACGGCGCCCCCGGCCACCTGCTGTCGCGGTATATCGACCCGCTTGACCCGGAAGCCAAGGACAGGCGTGCCCTGACCTGTGACCGTGGGCCGTACAAATTCCCCCGGGGCGCCACCGGTATCCCCAACGACTCCTGTGACGAGTACCCCTTCGCCCGGTCCTGGCAGGGCGGGAAACCCGGCGACCAGTGTGTGGACATCACCCCGCGCCCCGTCGGCGGCGTATGGGACGTCTCGGGCGTCACCGTCGACCGGGGCACCGGCGTAAGCCCGTACAACGCGCCCTGCATCCGGGCTCATGTCGACAACAAGGACAACACCGCTGCGGGCGGCGAGTTGGGGCGGGCTGTGCAGTCCGACCGCATCCTCGACGGTGAGTGGTACCAGGTGATCATCGTCCCGTAGACGGCGGCTCTGCCTCCCCGCGCACCCGGGGAGACAGACCCGGGGCCGGTCAGGTTCCGTCTGACGGGTCATACGCGAAGCCACAGGCGTATGGCCGCAACGGTCACAGCGCCGTGGAAGAAGACATAGACCCGCTTTTCGAACCTCGCGCCAACCACCCGGTTGATCTTCAACTTCCCGATCAGCCGCTCCACTTCGTTCCTGCGAACGTAGCGGACCTTCTCGAACGTAACGGACCTTCTCGAAAGTAGCGGGTCTTCTCGAAACGGGTGGGCCTTCTCGAAACGGGTGGGCCGGCCGGACTCGTCTGCCCGGACCATCGGGGTCGGTGACGGGCACCCGCAGGGTGTTGGTGGGCCCCGCAGATCGTCGAGTCCACGCTCGCCATTGACCAGTCGATCCGCCCCTGTGTATTGGCATCGGCTTGTACGGCTCGCAGGAGCATTCGCACGAGTACCGCCGTGGTGACTACGGGCGGCTGGCGCGGTTCGTCCTGGCCGATCCCATCAGCGTCGGCCTGCTCCTGATGCCCCTGCCGGCGCAGGCCGCGGCGCCTTTCGCCGGGCGACGCCGGTCGAGTCTCCAACGCGCCGAGGCGTAGCTCCGCCTCCGCACAGGAGTCGCTGAGGCAGCAGAAATCCGAGCGGTGCCCCGCCCTGGACGGTCTGGCGCAATCGCTACCGCGAGGAAGTCGCCACCGCGATCGAGCGATATTCAGGCCGACAGCCGCAAACACCGGCGGGTCCACAGCGGTGTCGGTTGGCGTCGTACGCTGCCTCAGCCCGGCCGGCGACGACATGCGTCCGATCCGGCCCGACACGCGCCGGACTCGTCACCCGCCGCCGTTCCGGCGACGACCAGAGCAGCCGGGCAACCGAATCGTCGCCTTCATCCCGGCCTGGACGCGAACTGATCGACCAGGCATTCACCGACCGCATGCGCAACGAACGCCGCCTGCTGGACCCGCTGACGCCCGCCGAGCCGAAGCACTCGAAGGACTGCTCACGACCTGGCTGTCACACGTGGGAACCCCGCCTCCCTCCGACAGCAAGCGATCCGCCGTCCTCCGGCCGCACCCCGTGTCTTGAGGCTCGGACGGACACGGACACAGGCACAGGCACGGGCACTGACTGCGACTGTCAATCCTGGTCGCTGGGTTTATCCGTGCCGGTTCACAGTGTGATCACGATTTTGCCGTGGACATGCCGTTCAGCCTGTGTCGTCACGGCTTCGCGAATCCGCTCGACGGGGAAGGTGGCCGCGATCGGCACTGTGATCTCGCCGGAACGGACGGCGTCGGCGATCTGTCCCAGGTTGCTCGGGGCCACGTCGAGGGCGCCTGTCTTGCGCACGCCGGGCGGTGGGGTGGGGCCGTCGGCTACGACGGAGATCCGCTCGGGTGCCACGCCGAGCTTGAGCGCGGTCTCGGCTGTCTCCCTTCCGAACAGGTCGGTTGCGGCGGTGATCCCCTCGGGCGCCAGGGCCCGTACCCGGTCCGTCAGGCCGGGGCCGTACGCCACGGGTTCGGCGCCGAGTCCGCGCAGGAATTCGAACGTGCCCTCGGAGGCGGTGCCGAGTACCCGGGCGCCCGCGAGCTTCGCCAGCTGCACGGCGAAGACGCCCACGCCGCCCGCCGCCCCGCCGATCAGGACGGTGTCCCCGGCGCGGAGCCCGAGCGCGGCGAGCGCGGCCCAGGCCGTCAGGCCGGAGACCGGAAGCGTGCACGCCACTTCGTCGCGGATGCCCTGCGGGGTGGGCTGTAGCGTTGCCGTGGGTGTCTTGACCAGTACGAATTCGGCGACGGACCGGCCGATCGCAGCGCCGTACACCCGGTCGCCGATCGTGAATCCGGTGGCTTCGGCGCCCATCTCGTCCACCACTCCGGCGAAGTCGCTGCCGAACCCGGCGGGCAGGGTGATGCCGAACCGCGCCGCCATGTCGGGCTGTGTGGTGATCTGCCAGTCCATGGGGTTCAGCCCGGCGGCGGTGACGCGGACGCGCACCTCGTCCGGCGCGGGGTGGGGCTCGGGTATCTCCTGCAGTTCGAGTACTTCGGGGCCGCCGAATCGACGGTAGCGGACAGCTTTGCTCATCGGTGATCTCTCCAGGCCAGTGATGGGACTTGGTCTCATCGACCATACATCAGTGATGGGACGAAGTCCCGTACACTGGTTTCATGGCTCGCTGGCAACCCGATGCACCAGGACGACTCGCCGCCGCCGCCCTCGACCTCTTCGAGGAGCGCGGCTACGAGAACACGACCGTGATCGAGATCGCGGAGCGCGCAGGGCTCACCAAGAGCACGTTCTTCCGGTACTTCCCGGACAAGCGCGAGGTGCTCTTCGACGGGTCCGCGGTGACCGGTCTGCTCGTCGAAGGGATCGCCTCCGCGCCGCCGACGGCCGGGCCGCTCGACGCCGTGGCGAATGCCTTCGATGCGCTCGACCGGGCGTTCTTCACCCTCGACCGCCGCGAGTTCAGCGGCCGGCGCCAGGCCGTGCTGAACGCCAATACGGAACTGCGTGAACGCGAAGCCCTGAAAAGGATTGACCTCACCGCCTCGATGATCGAGGCCCTTGACCGCCGCGGAGTCCCGATCCTGACCGCCCGCGTGGCCGCGCAACTGGGCTCGCTCGCCTGGGAGATCGCTTTTGATCAGTGGATCGACCCCGGCAACGGCGAGGGCTTCGGCCCGCTGGCACGGCAAGCGCTCACCGACGTACGCGCAGCCGGAGCAGCGCACTAGGTTCCGACCTCGTTCCGACCTGGCGTACGGGCGGCCTTCCCCAGGGGATGCCCCGCGCGGCGGGGGCGGCCTTCTGCTCTGAGATGAGCCTCCCCTGACGCTGGGCTGTCGTACGATCTCTCGTCCACGGCGGCCAGGACGCCCGGCCGTCGCCGCAGCGCGGCACCGCGGGCGCCTGGCAGAAGATCCTGCGGACGGAACGGAACGGATCGGAATGAGAAGAGCCGCATCAACCTCCTTCACACCATCGGTGAGGCCCGCGCTGTCATCGACCGCCTTATGGCCTTGGGAGTAATTGAGCGGGGCGAGTCATATCCCCTGATCGATCTTGCTGTCGTGATGGCAGCCGAGTGTCTCGTCGCGAGTCATGCCTGGCCGCCGATGGGGCCTGTAGGGGAACCAGTCGGGTGGGTGCAGGCGTCCAGAGGGGCATGGATCAAGGTTTCCGACTGCGTGAGGCGACCGCCGGGGACGCTGACGTCCTTGCCGACGTGCACACCCGAACCCGGACCGCGTACTACACGGCGGGCGGCCTGCCCGAGGAGGAACTCACCGACCCGAGCGCATGGAGGGAACGGCGCGACGCCTGGGCGCGGGTGCTGGTCTCGCCGGCGCGCACCACGCTGGTCGCGGAAGACCTGGACGGGACGGTGGTCGGGCTGCTCACTGCCGGGCCATCGCACCACGAAGACCTGGACGCCTCGACGTACTACGAGCTGTACCAGATCGGGGTATTGGCGCACACCTGGGGGCGCGGGGTGGGTGGGGCCCTGCACCGGGAATTCGTCGCACTGGCCGCGGCCGCCGGATGCGCTGAGGGTGTGCTGGAGTGCTGGGCGTCCAACACCCGCGCGCAGCGGTTCTACGCCCGTAACGGGTGGCGGCCGGATGGAGCGCGCCGTCCAGGACCGCTGGACCACGACTACCTCCGGATGCGGTTGAAGCTTGTACCGCATAGCTGAGCGGGACTGACGCAGTGTCAGGGTTGGGCGGCGTCAGCACTTCGTCGAGCTGGTTGTCGAGTTGGCGCCGCACCGGGAGGCGGCGCGGGAGTCGGACCGGGCCGAGAGGCGTGGGGGTCTTCGCAAGCGTCCCGCCGGGGCGGGACGCAAGGTGAAGCTGGTGTTCACCGACAGGCTGCTGGTCGCCCTGATCTGGCTGTGTCACCGGCTGCCGCACGCCGCGTTGGCGGAGTTGTACGGGGTGGACCGGCTCCAGGGCCCCGGCGGTGGTGCGGGAGATACGGCCCTGCTCGCGGCCCGCGGGTTCGCTCTCCCCGATCGGCCCGGCATCCGGATCCACACCTTGGAGGACCTGTTCACCTACGCGGGGGCCGAGAATATCGAGCTGCGCATCGACGGCACCGAGACCCAGGTACGCCGATCGCAGGCTCACCGGCCGGTCCGGAAGGTGTTCGTCTCGGGCAAGACCAAGCAGAACATGATGAAGACCATCAGCTTCAGCGATGCTGAGGAACGCGCTCTGTTCTCCGGCGTGGTCAGGCCCGGCCGGATGCACGACCGGACGGCCGAGCGGGGAGGGGGGATCGCCGAACAGTTCCGGCTCCGCCCGCAGATCAAGGCCGAGGCCGACGACGGCTACCGCGGGCTAGCAGGCGAGTTCCCCGACCAGATCAGCGCGCCGCCGAAGAAGCCCGGCCGGCGGGGATGCCTGTGACGGAGAACACCGGGCCTGGCGGGAGGCCGGCAAGGAGCCATGGCCGGTAGCCGGGTCCGGGGTGAGGTGGGCACGATGGTTTCCTCCGGGCAACACGAAGCCTCCGGCCGGGTGGCCGGGGGCGGGGTGGTTGTTCGTGCGGTGAAGGCGCGTCGGTGACGTGATGTGCTCAGTAGCGGTGGGTTGGTTGGGGGAGTGGAGTGGGGCGCTGGTGATCGCTCGATGACGGTGGAGACGGTTGTTTTGGGGCTTGGGGCTTGGGGCTTGGGGCTTGTTGCCCGCGCCCGGGCCGGGCAGCGCGGTGACGGGACGACGATCTGTTCGGCGACGCCGATGAGCAGCTCGGGGATCCGAGGCTCCTCGGTGCTGGCGAACTCGCGATCGGCTCCGAGCTCTGCGCCGCTGTCCTTCGACAGCGACGTCGGACCGACTGCCATCGAAGTAGGGCCTTCCCTCTGGGGTATCCGCCGGTTATGAGGCGATGGTGGCTGTGGGTAGGAGTGCCTGTCGTCCTGGGCATTGCGGCGGGTACCGCCGTAACCCTTCTGACAGACAGGGCATGGAGCTCTGAGCTGGCGTCCCGCTGCGCGGTGTTTTCGATCATGTACTTGGCAATCAGGCCGGCGATGCTCTTGCGACGCTCCCTGCGGCGAGAGAAGCAAACGCGGGTGGTGGACGACGAAGAGACCTCGCATGATCGAGGCAGGTAATTTCAGAGACCGGCCTGAGCTTCGACACCGACGCCGTCCTCGCGCTGCCGACCAGGACCAGCGAGGTGCGCCTTCGTTTGGATTACCTGCTCGCTGGTCCGGTGTGTCGTTGACCGACGTGCAGTGGGCGTGAACTGAGCCGTTGCTCCCCGCGCCTGACGACAAGGTTCGGGAACTCCCCACCCCAGGACGAGGGATGGCCCCCGTGACCTGCGGAGAAGCAGGGTGTGGGGTGGGCGTACGGAACTGTTCGGCACACGACACCAAGGGGCACCATGCGCGTCTCCCGGACCCTGCTCACCTGCCTGCTCGCCACTGCGGCGGTGGGCTCACTAACCCTCCCCACCGCGGCGGCGTCCGACCCTGGTGCAACTGGTACAACCGGTACGGCCGACGCGATCCAGCGCGATCTGGACCTGCTGACCCGGAGCGGCGCGGTCGGGGCGCAAGCGAGAGTGACCGAGGGGGGTCGGACCTGGCTGGCCAGGTCCGGCAGCGCGACGAAAGCCGGGAGAACTCCGGTGCCGCGCGACGGACAGTTCCGCATCGGCAGTGCCACCAAGTTGTTCACGGCGGTGACGCTGCTCCAACTCGTCGGAGAAGGGGAGGTGTCGCTGGACGCGCCCCTCTCGCGCTATCTGCCGTCGGGGCTGGTGGGGCTGGTACCCCAGGGCGACGAGATCACCGTAAGGATGGCGCTCCAGCACACCAGCGGGCTGCACGACATCGCGCGGGACCTGCCGCAGGGCGATGAGTTCATCCGTACGCGCTTCCGCCACCACGACATGGCCGACCAGGTGCGGCGGGCCGCGGCCGAGACCGCCGACTTCCCGCCCGGCACGGACTACGGCTACTCCAACACCAACTACCTCATCGCCGGACTGATCATCGAGCGCGTGACCGGCCACTCGTACGCCGCTGAGGTACGGGACCGGGTCATCGCGCCGCTGGGGCTGCGCCACACGTTCGTACCCGGCGACCGCTCCGCCATCCCCGGCCCACACGCCCACGGCTACCTGGGCAAGGCTGACATCAGCGCCCTCAACCCGTCCTTCGCAGGCCCGGCCGGGGAGATCGTCTCCACCCCGCGGGACATGGACAGGCTGCTGACGGCGCTGACGTCCGGGGAACTGCTGCGGCCCGCGCAGTGGAAGGAGATGAACCGCACCGTGGCCACCGGGGAGACCGGCGAGCGGTACGGACTCGGGCTCAAGGAACTCAAACTGAGCTGCGGGCGCACAGCGATCGGCCACACCGGCGGCATCCCCGGCTACGCCACGCTCGCGTTCACCTCGCGGGACGGTGAGCGGCGCGTGGTGCTCTCCGCGAACCTCGCCGACTGGCCAGCCGACGAGCGCATCGGCAAGCCCATCGACCAGACCCTCGACGACGCGCTGTGCGGCTAGGCAGTTCGTCCGGACCGGCTGGTCGTCGGTTCAGGTATGCCGTTAGGCCCTGTCCGGCGGATCGTGTGCCTGACCTGGCGTCGTCGCAGGTCACTGCGATCGCGAGGGGGCGGGAACGCGCGGGGGCGGTTCGGGCCGCCCGCGCGGTCCGGTCGCTCACGGCGCGCGGGCCGGGGCCTGTGAGTTGCGTGGCAGGGTGGTTCTGGGTCCACCTCTGTGGGGGTGCTGGACCGCTGGTGGGCCGAACGGGCCGTTCGTAGCGTTGTGTTTATGATGAATGACACGAACGAAGAACGAGAAGGCACCACTCGGCGGACGGCGCTGCGTGGGCTGGGGCTCGCGGTGGGGGGCATGGCGCTGTCCACCGGGCTCGGGACCTCGCCCGCCGCGGCGGCCTCGCGGCGCGGGCGCGGAACGTACGTGCTGGTGCACGGTACTCACAGCGCCGGTGCGTTCTGGATGCCGGTTGCGCGGGAGTTGGTGCTGCGCGGCCATCGCGTCGTGATGGTGGACCAGCCGGGGCACGGGGCGGAGGCTTTCGTGGCGGAGTCGTACCAGCGGCAGGACCTCGCGGCGATGGCGGTCGAGCCCTCCCCGCTGAAGGGTCTCGGGCTGGACGACTACGAGGCGCGCGTCACGGGCATCGTGCGGCAGGCCGCACGGAACGGCCCGGTGGTGCTGGTCGGGCACAGCCTGGGCGGCGTGTCGGTCAGCCGTGTCGCCGACGCCGTTCCGCACCTGCTGCACCACATCTGCTACATGGCGGCCTTCTGTCCCAGCCGCGTCCTGCCCACGGCGGACGCCTGCACGGCGGCGCCCGAGAACGCGAACGCCGTCAGTCCGGTGGAGCTGACGGTGGGCGACCCGGACCGGCTCGGGGTGCTGCGGCTGAACTTCCGTACGGGGGTCAGCGGTGAGTTGGCCCTCCTGAAGGAGATGATCTGTGCGGACTACCCCGACGCCGACTTCCGCCGGATGCTGGCCGGCATGCAGACCGACGAGCCCGTCGCCGCCTATGCGGGCCGGGCGGTCGGCCGGGCCGGCAGCTGGGGACGCATTCCCCGTACGTACCTGCGTTTCGGCAGGGACCGTACGATCGCCACCGCGCTCCAGAGCAGAATGATCGCGGAAGCCGACGCGTCCACACCCGGCAACCGCTTCCGCGTGCACGATTTCCCTGGGGCGTCACACGTCGGCCCGCTGGATCCCACCCCGGTCGCGGACGTCCTGGACACGCTCGCAGGGTAGGGAGGCTAGGTTCTGTCCGACGGACGGCGGATGACGTGGCCTTCTGATTGGCCGCTCCTTCGGTGGTCCGGTCATGCGTCGGGCGGTCATGTGTCGGGAGATCTGACGCACCGCGAGTGGTCGCTTCTGGAGCCGCACTGCTGCCGTCGGGTGGTCGGGGGCCGGTGGAGTGACCACCGCACGTCGACTCGGCATCCTGCCGGGCCCATCAGCACGCGGCCGGCGCCCGAAACGAAGCCGACCGGACAACCAACCAGCACACGAACTCCCGGGCGGTCGCCGCCCGATGGCCTGGGGCACGGTCACGCCAGTGCTCTTGTCGCCCACACGCTCGCGGAGCCGACGCACAGTAGAACAGTAGAAACGCCTCCGGGGCGGCTCGTCTCGACGGTCGGTTGATGGACAACTGTCGCCATCTGGCGTCGGCCTGGTCCACCGTGACGGGACGAGACGGTCGTCACCGCGCCCGAGGGCGCGGTTGTGAGACGGCTCCCCGGGCCGCGTTCGGTTGTCTGGCGCTGTCCGCGCTCGTCACATGGGGAGTGAGAGCAGCCGCACTGGGCCTGAGGGCCAGTGGGCGCCGTCGTGCAGGGGCGTCACCATGGTCCGTAGCGGCATGGTCACCAGGCGGGCTTCGGGCTGTTCGACGAGTACGTCCGTGTCGAGCGGGTGCCATCCGAGGCGCTGGTAGATCGGTAGGAGAGGAGGTCGGCAGAACAGGAGCGCGTGCTGAGGGCCCATCGTGCGGGCGTGTTCCAACGCGGTCGTGAGGACGAGTCGTGCCAGACCCTGGCCTTGCATGCGGGGTGCGACGGCCACCCCGCCGACGCCCACCACTTCCGTCTCGGTGTCGCCGATCGCGATGGGCAGCCGCAGCAGTCCGACGTGTGCCACGAGCCGGTCCGCGTCTCTGGCGCCGAAGTGTTCTTCTTTCGGCAGCCAGGTCAGGCCGGTCCAGGCGACGCCGAAGGGATCGTCATCGTTGCCGAGGATCTCTTCCTGGTCCGTCTTCGTGTACTGGGCAAGCCGCACCACAGCGGGTGCGGCAGAGGGCCGGGTCTCAGACATTCCCACATGGTGATCTCTCTGCCGGGCGTCGGCCAAGCGATTCGCCGGCCGATCTGCGCCGTCCGGGGCAGGGGCTCCGGACGAGGCCGGCCGCGTTGACGAACGAGCACGGCGCCGACGTACGGCCGGCTGTCCGCGCAACTGGCGTTCCCCGACCTGATCGACACCGTTCGGGAGGCTCACGTTCCGCCGGCATGGCCGGGTGCGGACGCGTTTGAGGGCGTCGTTGGCGTCATGCTCGGGCGGGTACCCGGGCCCGGGCGTCGGCCGTTCCAGCGGTCAGCGGGCGGTGCGCCGGTGTCGGAGACGAGCCAGTCTTGGCAGGACGGCGAGCAGCAGCAGGCTGTAGTACTGCAGGACGGGTACGGCGAGAGCGATGGCGATGGCGAGAGCGATGGCGATGGCCAGGGCGAGGACGTTGAGGTAGCTCTCGGTGTACAAGTCCTCGGTCCTCTGGCGGGCTGCCTGGCCGTCTTCGTCGAGGAGTGCCGGAGTGGTTTTCAGGATCCTCAGCATCGCGTACCGGCTGACCACGTCGGCCAGGAGGGTTGAGTTGAGTAGGAGAACGCTCCCGCGAATCGGTCGTGGCCGAAGGCGCCGATCATCTCCGTCGGTACAGGAAGCACGACGACGGAGAGCAGCCACCCCATGTTCCACGCCATCAGGGAGCGGGTGAACGTCGTGACCGGTGAGAAGGTCCGGTGGTGCTCCCGCCAGATGTTCGCGGCCCCGGCCCTCGCCGGGCCCGCCGCACTCTCCGTGCTCTCCGTGCTCTCCGTGCTCAAATAAGTCGTTGACCAGTACTGCTGGGTAGGTCCGGCTGGAGTACTAGGCCAGTGGCCTGCGTTCGGGCCACCACCGCTGGACGGCCTCGACGGTTGTGGACGGGCTCACGTTGAAACAGAGCTGCGCGCGGGGTGCGAGTTCGCGGGTGGCGTCGACCAGAACTTCGAAGACCGGGGTCAGCACCGGGTCCAGCCGGATGCCGGCGCCGATCACCACGATGTCGTAGTCCTTCCCGGTCAGCGCGGCGCGATAGACCGCCTCGGCCGTCTGGCCGTAGTCGAGCAGGCATGCTTCGACGGTGAAGCCGAGCTCCTCGAGCCGGGCTCGCTCCTTGGCCACGTCGACCACGACCACTTCGGCGTTGATCTCGGGGAACGCCGCCCGCGACGAGGGCGCGTCGTCCACCAGCGCGGGATCAAGTCCGACAATGAGTATGGACGGTGACATGTGCCAATACCTCCTGTTGCCTTCTGCTGCCTTATACCTTCTGGCTTCCGGACCGATGGTGGCATCGGAGCATCCGCGAGGCCATCCCACACCTCCGGGATACCCTACGGCCGGTGAGTTCCCCGGTGGCCCAGCGTGAGACCGCGGTTGACATCGAGGCGATCTGCCGTCTCGACCTCGGCTCCCGGGAACTGCGACGCCGGATCGCCGAGCGGCTGACGCGGCTCGTCCCGGCCGACTCCTACTGTTTCGGCACGATCGCCCCGACGACGTTGCTGATCACCGACGACGTGAGCGCCGGGCTCACGCCGGCCGCGACCGTAGCCGCTGCGCACAATGAGTATCTGGTGGGCGACGTACTGAAGTTCGCGGCGCTCGCCCGTTCCGAAGTGCCCGCGGGCACGCTCGGTGCGGCCACCGGCGGTGACCCGGAGTCCAGCCACCGGTACCGGGCCGTGCTCCCGATGATCGACACGCGCCACGAGCTGAGGGCGAGCTTCGTGGTGGACCGCCGGTGCTGGGGCGCCATCGCCCTGTTCCGCGGCGGTGAGCGGCCCGACTTCACCTCGGCCGACGTCGATGTTCTGCGGCGGCTCTCCGTCCCGGTGGCCGCTGCCCTGCGCCGGGCCGTCCACCGGGCCGTCCACCGGGCGCCCGTTGACGCCGCTCCCGGCCCGGCCGAGGCGGGTGTGCTCCTGCTCGATCAGGACTTGCGGCTGCTCTCGGAGACTCCGGCCACGAAACTCTGGCGGAATGAACTGGCCTGGTCCAGGGCGGAACTGCCCATCGCCGTCCTGCCCATCGCCGTCCTGGATGTCGCCGCGCGGGGGAGGGGCGCGGCACCGGTACTGCCGGCCTACGGGCGGATCCGCGGCCGGTCGGGCCGGTGGCTCTCGGTCCGCGCCTCGCCGCTGAGCGACGGCCGCCTGTGCCCGGCACCCCTCGCCGTGACGATGCACCCGGTGCCGGCCGCCGACGTGACCGAGGTACTGCTGCTCGCCTACGGGCTCGCGCCGCGCGAACGGGACGTTCTGGAGCGGGTCGTCGCCGGCCTGTCCTCGCGGGCCATCGCCGGGGGACAGCAAATGACCGTAGCCACCGTGCTGGACCACCTGAAGAGCGTCTTCGCGAAGACTGGTGTCCGCAGCCGCCGCGAACTGGTAGCGAGCATCCTGGAACTATGAGCGAACCGTTTCCACGGTTCCGCTTGCCACGACGACGGCATCGGCACGCCTAGGACCACCACGAACGGCCTCGGTCAACCCTCCGCTACCGCCGAGGCCTGTCCCCGGAGTGCGGCGACCCATGGCCCGCCGCGCCCTCAGCCCGCCCGGTCCATCGCGGCCCGGTGTCGAGGGTCGTCCTCCTCCTCGTCGGCGTGCGCCATCTCATCGAGGAGGGGGTAGGGGTACGGCGGCTTGGAGCACGCCGATCGGCACGGGGGCGGTTCGCAGGGCGGGCGCCGGCGCTGTCGCCGCGGCGGAGCACGGCTGAACTGGTGTGGCCACCGCAGCACTGTTCCCCAACTGTGCGCGGGGTCGCGGTCGGCCCGTTGCTCGTTCCCGTCTGCGCCGGTGTTCACCCGCTGTGGCGGATGCGTGGATTCCACGCGAACTCGATTCGAGGCCGTCCAGGAGGACGTCCTCCAACAGCACGCCCTCCAGCGCCTTGTTCCACTGGCTGCGGATGAGGAACGGGTCGGTGTCCATGCATTCGCAGGTGACCGGGCATTCCGGCTGCCCGACGAGTGCGTACCGGCCGTGCGAAGCGGGCTTGCTTTGCGGGCCGTACGTGCGCAGCAGTTCCTCCCGCCGCACGCGATGCCGCTCTGCGAACTCCTCCAGGCAGGCGCGCCGCGTACTCCTCGCGATCTTCGTCGTTCCCCGCGCGCAGGGTGACGTCGAGGAACTCGCGGGGTGACGAGAGCGGCCAGCCCCGCTCCCCGAGCGAGGTGAGGGCTCAGGTGAACTGCTCCGCGGCCGCGACGCCTTCGTGGGGAGCGGCTCCGGCTTGGGCGCCGCCGTAGGAGTCGCGGCGTTCAGGAGCAAGGCCACTGAGGGGGCGACGCGCTGACTACTCCCCGTCGCGCTCAAGCGGGGGCCCGGCCACCCCACGCCGCCGCCACCGCTCGGCGAGGTGCGGAAAGCCGCCTGAGCGGCTTCCGCTGTGGCCCTCACTGCCGGCCGTACGGGATGGTCGGCAGTTCAAGGTCGGTCCCCCAAGGTTCTCTGTCAGTCGTCGAGATCGAACCAGCGGTTGTGGTGGTAGGAGGCTCCGGTCTTGTAGCCGCTGTCGGTCGCGCCGGAGTAGGTGACCCCGTAGGGGCCGCCCACGTTGTAGCTCTCGTGGCCGGCGTGACGACCCTCGTTGTAGTAGCGGCCGTTGTCGGTCCGGCCGCCGCCGTCGTTGGCGGCCGTAGCAGGGCCCGCTGCCAGGAATCCGGCGACGGTCGCCACGGCGAGGGCGGTTGCGATGCGACGCAGCACTGTTCTCTCCTTCTGTGGAAGTGAAGATGCACTGCCAGGCTTCGCACCGGGACACTCAGCGAACCTTCGGTTCACTCTTCGGAGCAATCCAAACCACACCGGAGGGGGACGACACTCGGCATGCCCCTTCGAAGCACGTTTTTCGACGCGCGTTCTCAGCAAGAAGGCATGGAGCGCCCCCCCCGCGTCCCAGGCGACACGGCACACCCGGCGGGTACGGGCCGTGGCAGGGAGCCGACTGTGATGACCTGGTACCCCGGCATTGCCGATGGCGGGCGGCTCGATCGTTGACCGGAGGTACCGGCTCGCCGCCGTGATGGTGCGGTTCGTGGACAAGTACAGGCATTGGGGCAGCCTCGATGGGCCGTAAGGGCGCCATGCAGGCCGATGCGACCGATCTTGCCGCTCTGGCGGTGAGGAGGCCATCGTCGTGACCGTGCGGTTCGGGGGGTGGGCTGGAGTGAGTAGACGATGCTGGTCGTGACGTGGCCGAGTTCGGCGATTCGGCCCGTTGTTGTTTGGAGATGGCGCATGGAACGGGCGAGGGACTTGAGCACGAAACAGTCTTCACCTGTGATGTGGGGTCCACCTGCCCACCGCCGACATCCTGACCCGAGCCGCGAGCCTGCTCTACCCGGAGGTCCCGGTCATCACCTACTGCTGGAGCGGCCCTTCCCGGCGGTGCTGTACGCCTTCGCCCCGGCCCCGGCTCCGCGCCGTGCGGCCTCGGCAACGAGGGAGGCCGCCTTCCACGGCCGCGCCCGCCCCCCCGCCGACTCGGCCCGGCGGCCCCGGCCCCAGACAACCCTCTGGCCCCGCCCCTGCCCTGACAGCCACCGGCACTGGCCGCCCCCCCCCACGAGGCACTCTCCGCATTCAGGTTCTCAACGGCGCAGGGCGGTCTCCCGCTCCAGACGTGAGAGCTTCTCGGGATTGCGCACGGCGTAGAGCCCGGTGACGAGGCCGTCGTCGATGCGCATCGCCATGACGGTGTCGATCTCGCCGTCCCGCCGGATGATCAGTGCCGGGTCGCCGTTGACCTGTGCCGGTTGCAGGGACATGGCGGCGGCGATCTTGCCCAGTACGTGAGCCACCTGGCCGGCTCCCACGACGGGCGCCAGTGCGGCCCGTACGGCTCCGCCGCCGTCGGTCAGCAGGACGACGTCCGGCGCGAGGACGTCGAGCAGGTGCCGCAAGTCGCCCGTTTCGACTGCCTGCTGGAACGCCTCGACGGTGCGGCGGGTCCCGGCAGCGGAGGCAGCGGAGGTACCGGAGGCGGCCCTGCGCGGTCGGCGGGCGGCGACGCGGGTGCGTGCCCGGTGGGCGATCTGGCGGACCGCGGCCGGGTTCTTGTCGACGGCCTCGGCGATGTCGTCGTACCCGAGGCCGAACACCTCGCGCAGCACGAACACCGCCCGCTCGGTCGGGGCGAGCGTCTCCAGTACCAGCAGCATCGCCATCGAGACGCTGTCGGCCAGCTCGACGTCCTCGGCCACGTCGGGCGCGGTCAGCAGCGGTTCGGGCAGCCAGGGGCCGACGTAGGACTCCTTGCGTCGGCTGAGCGTGCGCAGTTGGCTCAGCGCTTGCCGGGTGGCGATCCTGACCAGGTACGCACGTTGGTCCCGCACGGTGTCGTGGTCGACGCCCGCCCACCGCAGCCAGGTTTCCTGGAGGACGTCCTCGGCGTCGGCGGCCGAGCCGAGCATCTCGTAGGCGACGGTGAACAGCAGGTTGCGGTGGGCGACGAACGCCTGGGTGGCGCTGTCCGTGCGGTCGCCGCGAGTGACCGGCTCGGATGTGTCCCTTGTCCGGCCGCTCGTAGTCGGGAACTGGTACAGCTCCGGGTCGGCCAGCTCAACGGCTGCGGCTTCTGTGTCGACGCCCACGCCAAGGAGGCCGCGGGGCCGCCGGGGAGACCGCGCTCCGGCTGGGCCTGGTGGCCGCCTGGCGGCACAGCACCATGTTCACCGAGGCCGAGCAGGCCGCGCTGGCGCTCACCGAGGAAGGCACCCGGCTCGGCGACCACGGCGTGTGCGACGAGACCTGGGCCGCGGTGCGCAAGCACTACGACGATGACCAGGTCGGGGCACTGGTCTGCCTGGTCTCCCTGATGAACGCGGCCACCCGGATGAACGTGATCGTGCACAACCCGGGGGGTTCGTACGAGCCCGGTATGTTCGCCAGCACGTAGGCCCGAGCCCGGCACGTAGGCCCGGTGCCAGCACGTAGGCCCGAAGCCAGAACGTAGGCCCGAGGCCAGAACGTAGCCCCGGAGCCGGCACGTAGACCCGCGGTCAGCACGTAGGCCCGCAGCGTCGAGGTCGAGACGATGACGCGCCCGGCTCCGCCTGCGGACGTCCGGAGTGCCCGCAGCGCGCCGTACCACCCCTCACTCGACCCCCGCGGATCGACCAGAACTCCAGCACCTTCGTGCTGTATTCGGTGCCGTATCCGGTGGCGTCTGCGGACCCGCATAGAGCGCTTCCGGGGTGCGGGCCGCCCGGCGGGCGCGGCTGCGGGCCCCGATCCGCCGTCTGGCACACTGTGCTCACTCAACCGAGGCGGCCAGGGCCAGGAAGTCGGTGCGAATCCGGCGCGGTCCCGCCACTGTGACCGGTCGGCCCCTCGTGGGCGCGGCCGGAAGCCAGATACTGTCTGGCCGCCTTTCCGTACCGACCGGGGACGAGGATCCCTCGGAAAGGCATGTACATGCTCCGCATAGGCGCGGCCTCGCGCACGCTTCTGACGTCTCTGCTGCTGCTTCCGCTCGCCGCGTGTGGCACGTCCGGTTCATCCGGTGCGGACAAGAGCGACGACAAGGCGGGCGGCGCGTCCGCCGGCTTTCCGTACACGGTCACCAACTGCGGAGTGAAGACCACGTTCACGCAGGCGCCGAAGCGAGCCGTCGCGCTCAACCAGCACACCACCGAGATCCTGCTCGCCCTGGGCCTGCAGGACCGCATGGCGGGCACCGCCTACCTCGACGACAAGATCAGCCCCGAATACCGGAAGGCGTACGACTCGGTGAAGGTGCTCGCCGAGAAGTACCCGTCGAAGGAGACCCTGCTCGGCGCGAATCCGGACTTCGTGTACGGCGGCTACGCCAGCGCCTTCGACAAGGGCGAGGGCCGCGATCGCGCCGGATTCCAGAAGTCCGGGATCAACACCCGCCTGAACATCGAGAGCTGCGCCAAGGGGCCGATCGACGTCGATGACCTCAAGACCGAGGTCACGCAGGTATCGCGGATCTTCAACGTCCCCGAGCGCGGCAAGAAGCTCATCGCGCGGGAACAGAAGGGCCTCGACTCCGTCGCCGCACGCCTCAAGGGCGTCGAGCCGGTCTCCGTGTTCGTGTACGACTCCGGTGACTCCAGCGCGTTCACCGCGGGCGGTCAGGGGCTCGGCAACGACATCATCCGCCGCGCGGGCGGCCGCAACGTCTTCGCGGACGTCGAAAAGTCCTTCGCCGACGTCTCCTGGGAACGCGTCATCGCCCGCAAGCCCGACGTCGTCGTGATCTACGACTACGGCGGCACCAGCGTCGCCGCGAAGAAGGAGCGGCTGCTGAACGACCCGGCGCTCAAGAACGTACCGGCGATCAAGAACAAGCGGTTCGCGGTGCTGCCGCTGTCCTCGGCCGTGCTCGGGGTGCGTGCCGCCGACGCCGTCGACGGCCTCGCCGCGCAGCTGCACCCCGGCGCGAAGTGAGCGGCGCCCGCACCCGGTGCTTTCCGTTGCTCGTCGCCGCGCTGGTCCTGGCGGTGGGGGCGGCGGCTGTCGCCGGACTCGCCATCGGGGCCGTGGGGATCCCGCCGGGGGAGGTGCTGCGCATCCTGGTCTCCGGTGAGCGCGGCGGCGCGTTCGCGTCCATCGTGTGGGACGTGCGAATGCCGCGCGTCATCCTCGCCATCGTGGTCGGCGCGGGGCTCGCCGTCGCCGGGACCGTGCTGCAGGCCGTGGTCCGCAACCCGCTCGCCGACCCGTACCTGCTCGGCGCCTCATCGGGCGCCTCCTCCGGCGCGGTCCTCGTCATCGTGCTCGGCGTCGGAGCGGGCACCGCGAGCACCGTCGCGCTGCCGGTGGCCGCGTTCATCGGCTCCATGGGCGCCCTCGTCGTCGTGTACGCGCTCGCGCGGCGCGGCGGCACCATGACGGCCGGGCGACTCGTGCTCGCCGGGGTCGCCGTGCAGTACATCCTGGCCGCGTTCACCAGTCTCGTCCTTGTCCTCTCGGCGCAGGCTGAGCACGCGCGGGCCATCATGTTCTGGACGCTGGGCGGTCTCGGCGCCGCCCGTTGGAACCAACTCCCGCTACCAGCCGTCGTGTTGATGCTCGGCACGGTGCTGCTCGTCGCGCTCGCCCGCCCGCTCGACCTGCTGCTCGCGGGCGAGGAGGGGGCCCAGGTTCTCGGCCTGGACACCAACCGCTTCCGGGCCGCCGTCTTCGTCCTCACCTCGCTCGTCATCGGCGTCCTCGTCGCGTTCAGCGGCGCGATCGGCTTCGTCGGCCTGATGGTGCCCCACGCCGCCCGCATGATCACCGGCGCGGGACACCGCAGACTGCTGCTCGTCGCCGCGCTCGGCGGCGCCGTGTTCCTGCTCCTGGCCGACCTGGGGGCCCGCACCGTCGCCGCACCACAGGAGATCCCTGTCGGCGTCGTCACCGCGCTCACCGGAGGCCCCTACTTCCTGTGGCTGCTGCGCCGCCACGCCCGGCCGGAAGGAGTCACGGCATGAACCAGCCGCCACCGGCCGCCCTCACGGTCACCGGCCTCGGCTACGCAGCCCCCGACGGCACCACGCTCGTCCGCGACGTCGACCTCGACGCCGCGCCCGGCGAGACGGTCGGCCTGGTCGGCCCCAACGGCAGCGGCAAGACCACCCTCCTGCGCTGCGTCTACGGCACCCTGCGCCCCGCCGCCGGCACCGTCCGCGTCGACGGCGCCGACTCCACCGCCCTCTCCGTCAAGGAGCGCGCCCGCCGCATCGCCGTCGTCCCGCAGGACGCCCCCGGCACCTTCGGCCTCACCGTCGCCGAGGTCGTCGCCATGGGCCGCAGCCCGCACAAACGGTTCTGGGAGCAGGACACCAAGGACGACGCCCGCCGCGTCACCGACGCCCTCACCCGCGTCGGCTCCGCCGACCTCGCCCACCGCCCCTACGAACAGCTCTCCGGCGGCGAACGCCAACGCGCCCTGGTGGCACGGGCGTTGGTGCAGGAACCCGGCCTCCTCGCCCTGGACGAGCCCACCAACCACCTCGACATCCGCCACCAGTTGGAACTCCTCACCCTGCTGCGCGCCCTGCCCGCCACCAAGCTGGTCGTCCTGCACGACCTCAACCTCGCCGCCTCCTACTGCGACCGCCTCCACGTCCTGGACGGGGGAAGCGTCGTCGCCTCCGGGCGGCCCGCCGATGTCCTCACCGAAGACCTCCTGGAGAAGGTCTACGGCGTACGCGCCCACATCGGCGCCCATCCGACGACCGGCGTCCCGCACATCGTCTACATCCCGCCGGAGGAGCCGAGTTGAGCAGCGGAGCACCCCGGAGATCGCGCTGGCACATCGAAGCGGGCCCGCCGCCCGCCGCGCAGGCGGCGGACTGGCTCGCCGCCGACCGCCTCCTGAACCCCACGAGCCCCGAACTGGGCCGTCTCCTCGCCTACGAACACAAGGCCGCCGGCCACCGCTCCGCACACGCCGCCGCCCTCACCGTCATGGCCGTCTACGCCGGCCACGTCACTGCGGCGGCCCTGCTGCACTGGGCCCTGCACGACGAGGTTCTCGACCTGTCCGCCCCCAACGTCCTCGTCACCGCGGACGGCCACGGCATCACGGGCGTACGCGCACGGCAACCCCACACCCTCCCTCAAGTGGGCGCCACCGTCCGCCAGTTGCACGACGTCGTCCTCGATCGGCACCTGCTGCCCTTCGCCGACGCCCTGCACCGACGCACCCGTGCGGGCCTCCGCCAGCTCAGAGGCGGCATCGCCCACGGCTGCGCCACCGCCCTGTGCGCGTCGAACGCGGACCCGGACCTCCTGGAACGGCGCTGGAACCTGTTCGCCGAGAACGCGCCGGGCGGCCTGGCCGCCCTCGGCCGCGTCGCCCGCGTGCGGCGCGCCGGCAACGGCGCCACCCGACTCGTGTACCTGCGCCGCACCTGCTGCCTGTACTACACCAGCGCCGAAGCCGTGCGCTGCGCAAGCTGCTGCCTCACCAGCGAGGAGGAGCGGCTGAAGAGGTACGCGGCCCGCGGGTAGGCCCGCGGCCTGCCCCGGCCGATCGTTCCGTGCGTGACGTGCGTGACGTGCGTTACGTGCGTTCCGGAAGCCGAGTACGCCGTCGCCGACAGCCGGGGCGGGAGCGCGGCCGGGGAGCGGGGCTGCCGGGACTTTCCTCGTGGCGGGTTCCGGTCAGAATGGGTCGTTCACGTTGCCCCACAGACGGACCGGTCGCTCGGGATAGAACTGCTGCGCCCATTTACGGAACGGTCCGATCGGTCCCTCACCGGCCGCGACCCTGGGCGGGTTCGTGTACTTCTTGGAGGACCAGATCTGGAAGTCGGAGTTCACTTCCCGCATCAGCAGCCAGGTCACGAAGGGGTGCATGGCCCGGCCGACAGCCTTCATCACCCCTTGGGCCAGGTCCCCTTCACCTCGTCCACTTCGGTAGGGGGGCGTGATCCGGATGCTGGCGCCGATGGCCATGTGCACGCGCCACGGTTCGACGGGGCGCGGTGAGACCAGGATGCGCTGTTCCAGGCCGACTGCCGCGATGTTGATGCGGATGGTGGAGAACCCCAGGCCGTAGTGCTGGATCTCGGCGCGCAGTTTCAGCGGGGGCAGCGGGCGGATCGGCCGGATGAGGTCGATGTCCTGGTTGAGGATGTGGCCTTCGAGCACCGCCGGCCGGGGCGCGGCGCCGTAGCCGTGCAACAGGAGCACGTGCCGCGTGTCGGCTCCGTTCTCCAGGATCTCCTGCGGGTGCGTCGGAACGTCGTAGGTGACGTAGCGGGCCGGTGTGTGGCGAGGGGTGAGGAACTCGGGGATGGCCCACGGCGGGGGGCCGGTGCCCGCCCAGGCGAAGATGCCGCCGTTGGCCTCTTGGCAGTGCAGGACGGGGAGCGTGCTCTGTTTGGGCTTGTCCGTATAGCCGCGCCCCACTTCGGCTATCTTGCCGTCGGCGTCGTAGGCGAACTGGTGGAAGGGGCAGACGATGTTCTCGCCCCGCACGGCGCCGTGCCCCAGGTGCGCTCCCAGATGGGGGCAGTGCGCGCGTACGGCCCGTGCCTGTCCGGAGGCCGTCCGGTAGACGACGACGTCCTGGCCCATCAGCCTCCGGGTGGCGACTTTGCCGGCGCCCAGTTCTGCCGACGGCATCAGCATGTACCAGCTCTCCGGGTAGGGCAGCGGGCTGTGCCCCACATAGCCGGGCGCGGGCTCGCTCTCGCCCCTGACGGCGAACTGCCGCCAGTGTTCCTTCGGTTTCATGCGCCACATGCCGCGCTCCTCACGCCGCCCGGCAGCCGGTCAGGTGGCCCAGATGCGCCGCGTCGGGCAGTACCGCGTGGGCTTTGCCGTAGTAGCGGCCGATCTGCCCCTGCCACTCCAGATTGCCGCCCACCCACTCCAGAACTTCCCGTCCCCAGCGGTGGCAGGCCGCACGGCCCGCGTCGCCGATGTAGAGGAGGTCGCAGGTGCGGTCGACGTCCGACTGCGCCCGCTGATAGTCGGCGGTGCGCTGCTCGACCATCTCCACGACCCGCTGCCTGGCCACGCCGATGTCCAGGCCCTCCGCCGCGAAGAGCAGGACGGAGTTGGAGGCATCGCCGCGCGCCTGGTCCTTCTTGACGCTCGCCACGTCGTTGCAGAGCGTCACCAGGTCGGCGGCGGCGTCGCGGAGCCTGCGGTACAGGACATGGGTGCGGAAGCGTTCCGGGAGTTCGTAGCGGTGGGCCCGCTCCAGCATGTCGAAGCACGGGGAGGTGCCGACCACGGTGCGCCGGAGCTCCAGGTACTCGTCGATCGAAGGGTCCTTGGTCGTCGCCTCCGAGAGATAGCCCCAGAAGTAGTCCAGCCAGCTGCGTGCGGCGTGCTCGCGCCAGGCACGGCTCATTCCCTCGCAGGACCTTTCCCACGTCGGGATGAACCTCTTCACCAGCGGCGCGTGGAATTGGTCCGGGTCCACCGGGGCCTTCTCGTACAGGACCTCGGATATCGCCTCCAGGTATCCGGCTCCCGCGCCCGGGTTCTGCCAGAACGTGGACTCGAAGGAGTCGTCGGTGGCCACGAATTGGCACATCATGTCGATGGCCAGATTGTGGTCGGCTCCGTGCGCGTCCGGATAGCAGTAGCCGATGATCCGCTCGGGATCGGCCTCCCGGTACCGCCGCCAGGTCACCGCCGTCTCCTCGGTGATTCCGCAGGAATGGCACCAGGCGACCGCCATCCGGCGACCGTCGGCGATACGCGGATTGGTGCGGTGCGGCAACGGGGTGCGGATGATCGAATTGGTGTCCTCGACGACACTCACAGCGAGACCTCCTGACCGGTGGTCTCGGACGGATAGAACTGGCGCACGTGATGCCGGTAGATCCCTACCGCCTTGTCCCCTTGCGCGAGATGGGGCTGGTGCATGTACCTCTTGCTCTTCCAGATCACGTTGTCCTCGTCCAGAACCTTGCCGATCTTGAACACGACCGCCTTCGCCAGCAGGCGCGCAATGAGCGCCTGCACCGGCCGGGGAACGCGTTTCAGGGGCCCGGCCACAGCGCAACAGGCCAGCAGCCGAATATCCGTCTCCCAGACGTCCGTCGCCGTGAACAGCGCCCACGAACGCACGGTGACGCCCAGGCGCGGGAAGTCGATTTCCGCCACCAAGTACCCCAGACCGGCGATCAGCACGGTCTGGCCCACCCAGATGTTCCCCACGCCGGGAATCCGCGCGATGGGCACCTTCGTATGCACCCGGAGGAACGGGCCGTCCGTTTCCGGCGGTGCGATCTCTTCCAGCGGCACGGCGTGCACCACGCTGAAATGGCGGTAGTCCACCGTGTTCTCATACAGTTCCTGAGGGTGGCTGGACACGTGCTTGGAGTGCAGTTGGACCCGGTGAAACCCCTGCGGATCCACCTGCGGGATCTCCCAGTACGGGGCCGCGCCGTCGGGCGCGTACCAGACCATCAGCAGCCCGTTGACTTCCCGGATGGTCCACTGCGTGAGACTCAGTTTCTTCAGTGGCTCACTGTCGGGCACGCGCACGCAGGTGCCGTCGGGGTCGTACTCGAAGGCGTGGAACGGGCACTGGATATTCTCCCCGACAATCCTCCCGCCGCTCCCCAAGTGGGCTCCCAGGTGCGGACAATGAGGCTCCACCGCCCGTACGACGCCGCGTTCGGTCCGGTACAGAACGACATCTGACCCCATGAAAGTCCGGGTGAGAACCGTTCCCGGCTTCAGCTCGGACGCCAGCCCCAGACAGAACCAGCCGGCCGGATAGGGCAGTGGAGGCCATGGGTCCCCGGTGGCGACCGGTCGTTTCGGTTTGCTCATCGCAGTCGATCTCTCTGTGGTGAATGCGGAAAGACTGACGGTTCGCGCGCCCCATGCCGTGGCAGAGCCATATGCCCGGCGAGAAGGACGCGGCTTCGTGGACGTCTCTTTCCAGCAAGCACCGCCGGACCGAGGAGGGACAAGGGAGCCATCGGCACCGAAGCGTGAACGCGTTGAACGCTGGGGAGACGGCGGACCGGTGCCTCCCGGAGATATCCCTCGGTCGAAGTGATCTGGGGGCAGTATCTGGATCCCAGCAACTTCCGCCGCAATGTGCTCAAGACCGTGGGTTTCGTGCAGCCCACGGGGGAACAGCGGCTGCCCCCCACCGGACGTCCGGCCAGCCTCTATCGCCGAGGGGACGCGATTCTGCTCAGTCCTCCGTTGATGCGCGGCACTGGGCGTACCGCATAGCCCGTTCCGGTCCGTGGGGGTTGGGGCTGAGCCCGGAAGAGTCGGTGACGTGCGGGAGGGGAATCACGCCGCCGGGAAGCCGTAAGCCGTCCAGTTCTCTATTACTCGGGTGCGGATTTCGGTGGGGAAGGAGTTGTGGAAGGAGGCGGTGGTGCCTCTGGTGGTGCCCTGGAATTGTTCTGGTAGTAGGCAGCTGGTGATGGATTTGCCGCCGTGGCCGGTGCGGGCTTCTTCTGGGGTGAGGTAGGGGACCATGGGGATGCCGGGGGCCTGGGGGTAGAGGTAGTGGCCGGTTGCGGGGTGGTGGCGGGTGGCCAGGGCCCAGGTGACCTGGTTGATGTCGGTGATGTCTATGTCGTCGGCGACGAGGATGACCTTTGGTACCAGCCAGCCTGTGTGGGAGTTGAAGAGCACCTCCGCCACCGCGTCGGACAGCTCGCGTTCCGTCATGCGCAGTTCGGCCAGCCGGCGGATGTCGATGGAGACGACGATCCAGCAGGTGGCGGCCTCGTAGGAGCACCAGGCCAGGGTGACGGGGAGGCCGCTGGAGCGGAGCAGGTCCAGGCTCGCGGCCGAGATCATGGTGCCCCAGATGGTGTGGTTCTCCTCCGGGGGGACGCCCGCCACGCAGATCGGGAGGATGGGGGCGTCGCGGAACGTCACCGTCTCCACATGGAAGACCGGCTGCGGCCTGCTGCCGGCGAACGCGTAGCCGTGGTACTCGCCCATCGGGCCCTCGGGGGCCGTCTCATCAGGGCTGATGAAGCCCTCGACCACGATTTCCGCGTTGGCCGGGACGTAGAGGCCGCCTGATTCCGTGCGGACCACCTCTACGGGGCTGCCGGTCAGCGCGCCTACGTAGCCGTCCTCGTTCACCTCGGCCGGGAGCGGCATGCCGGCCGCGGCCAGGGCGGCCGGCGGGGCGCCGAGGACCATGGCCCAGGGGGTGCGTTCGCCCCGCTCGCGCCACATCTGGTGGATCATGCCCAGGTGCTGCTGCGGCATGGCCGGGCCGACCAGGGTGTTCCGTCCGTGCAGCATGGCGCGGCTCACCGACCAGCTCGTCCAGCGTTCGTCCGGCGTGCGTACGACGTGGAAGCCGTACGTACCGAAGTACCGGCCGCCGTCCTGTTCGTGGAGGAGCGGTATCGGGAAGCGTTCCAGGTCTACGTCGTCGCCGGTGAGGATGTTCTCCTTGCACGGGCCCGTCTCCACCACGCGCGGAGCGACGGGTTCCGCCTTCATCGCGGAGATCAGTTTCTCCAGCAGTTCGCGTGGCGTGGTGTCGCGCTGGAGGCCGAAGTGGGTCGCCAGCCTTGCGTACGGGGCCGTCCGCGACGCGCTCAGCCCGGCGGGAGCGCCCAGGATCCGGCAGCCCGGAGCACCCTCGGTCAGGGTGCTGAACAGCGGTGCGGGGCTCCTCGTGTCGTACGCGCGCCGGGTGATGGCCCCGGCCTCCAACGTCGGGCTGATCGGCTGCCGGATGTCCACTGCGTCCCCGGTCGCCAGCAAGTCCGTGACGAAATCCCGGAAGTTCAGGGCGTTGCCCCTCTGCGCCCGGTCTATCTGGCCTATCTGGTCTGACCGGTCTGCCTGGTGTGGGTTGTGTGTCTTATGTGTTTGTTTTGGCTGATTCCTCATTTTGGGGTCTTCCTTTCATTTAGCGCTGTGCGCTCGTCGTCGGTCGGCTCGTGCTCGTCCGGCCCATGCCCTGCCAGCGCTTGGCATTCGGCATCTCCAGGCCGAACTGATCGAGAACGCGCGCGACGATGTGGTCGACCAAGCCCTCGATGGTCGACGGCTGGTTGTAGAACGCGGGGACCGGCGGCATCACCACGGCGCCCATCCGGGCCAGCTCGTACATGTTCTTCAGGTGTACGGCCGACAGCGGCGTCTCCCGCGCCACCAGAACCAGTCGGCGCCGCTCCTTGAGCGTCACGTCGGCGGCGCGCGCGATGAGGCCCTCGCCGTACCCCGTGTTGACGGCGGCCAGTGTCTTCATGCTGCACGGGACGATGATCATGCCATCCACCTGGAACGATCCGCTGGAGATCGACGCCCCCTGGTCGTCCGGACTGTGGTACGCCGACGCCAGCGCCCGTACGTCGCGCAGTGAGCGGCCGGTCTCCTGGGCGAGCGTGGCGCGTGCCCAGCGGCTGACGACGAGGTGCGTCTCGACGTCCAGTTCCCGCAGGGCCTCCAGCAGGCGCACTCCTATGGGCGCGCCGGTGGCTCCGGTCATCGCGACGACCAGACGCCTCATGCCGACCTCCCTTCATCTCATCCGACTTCATCTCATCCGTCGCCGGTCATCACCTGTCGCCGGAGTCGGATTTTCATCACGCAGAGTTATTCCGTCTGCGTCCTATTTCTTCAAGCTATAGTACGTGTACGTCCTAATCAACCGCGACCGAGGTGGGAACGATGGCGCACGGGGAATCGGGCTCCCGCTCTCCGCTCGACGCGATCGGCGGAGTCGGCCCCCTGGCCCGCCGGCTGAACCAGGTGCACACCCGCCTCTGGTACGAGCAGGTGGACTCGGATCTCACCGGTCCGCAGTTCACGGTGTTGAGCCTGCTGGGCGAGCGGGGCGTCACGGATCAGGGCACGCTCGGCGCGCTGGCCCACCTCGACAAGTCGACCGCCGCCCCGCTGCTCGAACGGCTGCGCCGGCGCGGCCTGGTGGAGCTCGCCAAGGACGAGCGCGATCGGCGGCGCAAGCTCGTGAGCATCACGGAGGAGGGGCGCGAACTGGTCGTTCGGCTGGCCCCCGCCGTCCTCGCGGTCAACGAGGAGCTGCTCGCGCCGTTCTCCGACGCCGAACGGGAGCAGTTCCTTGGGCTGCTGCGCCGCGCGGTTCAGGGGGCCGAGCGTTAGCCGGGGCATCGACATCACCACACCGCCCCCAGCCGTGTTATTCAAGTGCGGTGACGACTCCCCTGATACCGGGCCGCCCTTTCGATGCGGTGCTGTGCGACCTCGACAACGTGATCCGCTACTACGACACGAGCCGGCTGGCGGAAAGGGAACGCGCCGCCGGGCTGGCGGAGGGCACGACCGCGAAAGTGGCCTTCGAGCCCGCGACGGATCTGCCGGTGCTGCTCGGTGAAATCGGCGAGGAAGAGTGGATCGATTCCATCGCGCTCGGCCTTTCGGGACAGGTATCGCCGGAACTCGCTCGTGAATTGGGCACGATACTGCTCAACTCGCCCTTCTCGGCGGACGAGGCGGTGGTGGATCTGCTGCGCCGCGTACGGACGCACGTACCGCTGGTCCTGGTCACGAACGCGACGAAGCGGCTGGAGGGCGACCTGGTGACCATGGGGCTGGACGGCCTCGCGCACCACGTCGTCAGCAGTGCCCGCGTGGGGCTGGTCAAGCCGGATCGTGAGATCTACGAGTTCGCCGCCGCGCGCGCGGGCGTCGCCGTGGAACGGTGCCTTTTCGTCGATGACCGGCTGGAGAATGTAGAAGCCGCGATCGCGCTCGGAATGACCGGCGTGCATTACCGCGAATTGGCGGATCTGCGGGCGGCGGTGGACGGATTGCTGGGGAATTGAGCCGGGCATCGGGCCGCTGGGCCGCTCGGTCGCTGGGCCGCTCGGCCGCGAGCCTTCGGACCGTACTCTTCCGCCCGCCCGCCCGGCCGGCCGGCGGCGGGCGGATCGCGTCGGAGCAGAAGATCGGATACGCAGGGTTCCCCCGACGATCATGAATCCGCATACTTCGGAAAGGGAAGCCCGAACTCCTCTTACCGTCGCGGCCGTTGTCCGCTCGCCCCACAGGAGAAGCGCGTGTCTGACGCACCACCCGATGCCGCCACCGCCGGACCGGCCGCCACTCCCGGAGCCGCCAGCGGACCTGCAACCAGACCCGCCGCCTTCACCGTCGACGGATACCCCGGCTCGCCGAGCGTACGAGCCGGGGAGACCCTGCGGCTGCACGTATCGACGCGCGCCGAGCGGTTCCGGGCCGACTTCTTCCGTTGCGGCGCCGCCGTTCGCCATATGGGCGCCATGCACGGGACGGGCCGCTACGCGCCTCCTCGCGGGCAGGACGAGGACTGGGGATGGCCCGGCCATGACTTCGACGTGCCGGAGGAGTGGCCGTCGGGGGTGTACGTAGCGGTTCTGAGCCCGTACGGCGACGGTTCGTACGCCGAAGCCCCCGAAGTCCCGGCCGACGCCGAAGAACTCGACGCCCGCCACTCCCGCCTGCTGTTCGTCGTGACGGCCCGCGAGCCCGCCCGGACCACCAACATCCTGTACAAGGTGCCGGTCTTCACCTACCACGCGTACAACATCAGCGGCGGCGGCAGCCTGTACGGGCCGGTCGACCCCGACGACCCCGCCCCGCACACCGGCACCGTGACCGTCTCCCTGCGGCGCCCCGGCGGCGGGATCGGCGGGCCGGTCAAGGGGCGGCCGGACCCCCACGACCCGCGTACGCCGCGCCAGACCTTCGCGCACTGGGACGCCCCCTTCATCGCCTGGCTCGAAGGGACAGGGCTCACCGCCGACTACTGCACCGACCTCGACCTGCACGAATCGCCCGGCATCTCCGACCGCTACCAGCTCCTGATCTCCGTCGGCCACGATGAGTACTGGAGCGCCCCCATCCGCGACAACGTCACCGCCTTCCGCGACCGGGGCGGCAACGTCGCGCTGTTCGGGGCGAATACGTGCTGGTGGCGGGTTGAGGTGACGGACGGGGGTACGGCCGTACGGTGCGCCAAGTACCCGCCGGGCGTCCCGCGCGGGGCCGACGTCGACCAGATGCGCGGCGCGCCCGACCACTGGTGGGAGACGGAGCCAGAGAACACCCTGACCGGTGTCAGCTACCGCAACGCGGGCGGTCACTGGGAAGGCCCTCGGGCGCCGCTGGGCTTCACGGTCCAGGGCACCGACCACAAGATATTCGCGGACACCGACCTGCACGACGGGGACGTCCTCGGCGCGGAACACCGCCTGGTGGGCTACGAATGCGACGGTGCCGCGTTTACGCGCGACAGCCTCGGACGGGCCGTCGCGACCGGCAAGGACGGCACACCCGCCGACTTCACCGTCCTCGGCGTAGCCGACCTCCCCCAGGAACCGGCCGCCGGCTGGCACACCGCCGCCCGCGAAGACCCCGCCCCGGAACGCGCCGCGACCTTCGGCCTCTACACCCGGGGCGGCACGGTCTTCACGGCGGCCACCACCGACTGGCCCCGCCTCCTGCCGCTCGACGCGCGGGTGCGCGCCATCACCGGCAATGTGATCACCTTGCTGTCCTGAAGGCGGTGACGTGGGCGGGAGTTCAGCTGCGGCAGGGCGGTTTGTAAGGGAGCTGCGGCAGATACTGCTTCCACTGCTGTCGGGTGGGGGAGCCCGCGTAAGCGCAGATGCGCTGTTCGGCCTCGTCGATGCCCAGGGGCCAGAGCCGCACCGTGTGGTCGCCCGCCGCGCTGGCGAGCGTCCGTCCGTCCGGGCTGAACGCGACCGAGTTGATGCCCTCGGTGTGGCCGGTGAGACGCTCGCCGAGCGGCGTGAGGCCGTCCGCGCCGGTCACTTTCCACAGCCGCACGGTGCGATCGCTGCTGCCGCTGGCGAGCATCCGCCCGTCGGGGCTGAACGCGACCGAGACGACGGCGTGGGTGTGGCCGGTACGGGGGGCGCCGAGCGGGGCGGGGCGGTCCGGCCCGGTCGCCTTCCACAGCTGGATCGTGCTGTCGAGGCTGGCACTGGCCAGCGTCCTCCCGTCAGGGCTGAACGCGAGCGAGAAGATGGAGTCGGTCTGGCTGGAGCGGGGTTCGCCGAGACTGCCGCGGTCGGCCGGGTCGCGCACGTCCCACAGCCGCACGTTTCTCTCGCCACCGGCGGTGGCCAGGGTGCGTCCGTCCGGGCTGAAGGCGACCGAACGCCCGGTGAGGGGTGTGCCGAGCGCGACGGGCCGGCCCGGATCGGTCACGTTCCACAGTCGCACCTTCTCGTTGTCCCCGGCTCCGGCCAATGTGCGCCCGTCACGGTCGAACGCCACCGAGACGATGTCGGCGCCGGCGTCGGCGTCGTCGGCGGGGCATTTGCCTTTCAGAGTGGGATCCTTGGGGTCACTCACGTCCCACAACCAGATATTCCCGTCTCCACCGGCGGTGGCCAGCATGCGTCCGTTCCGACTGAAGGCGATCGCGCGGACAGCCTCGGTGTGGTGGTCGAGGGCGACCTTGAGCAGGGTGGCGCCGGCTGAGTCGGTCACGTCCCACAGCCGTACCTTCCCGTCGTCTCCGGCGGTGGCCAGGGTGTGCCCGTCCCGGTTGAACGCGACCGCGTTGGCGGCGCGGGTGTGGGTGGTCAGCAGGGTGGCCGGCCGATTCCACACCCGCACCGTCCGGTCGGCGCCGACGGTGGCCATCGTGCGGCCGTCACGGCTGAAAGCGACGTCGTAGATGGTGCCGGTGTGGCCGGTGAGGGGGTCGCCGAGCTGGGCGGGCAGGGCCGGGTCGGTCACGTTCCACAGCCGCGCTGTCTGGTCGCCGCTGACGCTGGCCAGCGTGTTCCCGTCAGGGCTGAACGCGAGCGCGAAGATGACGCCGATGTGGCCGTCGAGGGGCTCGCCGTGCTTCCGGGGATTGCCCGGGTCGGAAACGTTCCACAGCTGGACTTTCGCGTCGCGGCCGGTGCTGGCGAGCGTGCGTTTGTCCGGGCTGAACGCGATCCGATTGGCGCCGGTGATGGCCTTGCCGAGCTCGGTGGGTCTGTTCGGGTCGGTCACGTTCCACAGGCGGGTCGCCCCGTCGCGGGTGGTGGTGGCCAGGGTGCGTCCGTCCGGGCTGAAGACGACCCTGGAGATGGCGCCGCTGCCACTGGTCAGAGGTTCGCCGAGCTCTGTGAGCCGGGCCGGGTCGGCCGCGTTCCACAGCCGCAGCTTCCCGTCGAATCCCGCGCTGGCCAGGATGCGTTTCTTCTGGTCAGGGCCGAACGCGACCGCGTAGTCGTTGTGGCGCTCCCCGACCGGGACGGGGCTGTCGAGGTCGGATACGTTCCACAGTTGCGCCCCCTTGGCCCCGGTGGTGGCGAGCGTCCGTCCGTCCGGGCTGAACGCGACCGAATTGATGTTGCCGATGGCGCCGGACAGGGGCTTGCCGATCTTCTTCGGGTGGGCCGGGTCGGCGACGTTCCACAGCCGCAGCGTCCCGCCGTCCCCTCCGGTGGCCAGAGTGTGGCCGTCCGGGCTGAACGCGACCGTCAGGACGGACTTGTCGTAGCCGGTCAGGGCGGTGGACAGGGGGATGTTCGCGTCCGTGAGCAGATGCGTGCGGAGATCCTCGGTGCGCTTCATCCGGTAGGCGGTGAGGTCGAGCTGCGCGGCGAGCGACGCGTTGGTGCCACGGAGGCTGTCGGCCTCCGCCGTGAGCTGGTTGAAGACGGCGGTGTTGCGTTGTCCTTCCGCGACGGAACGCTGGTCCTGCGCCGCCGAGCGCTCCACGAACGCGTACGCCGCCGCGCCCGTGGCGAGCAGGACCAGGACGGACAGGACGGCGATCACGGTGCGCCGCACCCGCGCGGCGCGGCGCTGCTGGCGGAGGGAGGCGGTGAGGAAGTGGGTCGCGGTGGTGCTCGGGCCGTCGGCGGGCGCGGCGTCGGCCCATTGGCCGGCGGCCTCCAGTCTGCTGCCCCGGTAGAGCAGCCTGGCGTCGCGGTCCTTGTGCCGCCAGTCCGCCGCGGCGTCCTCGAGTTCCTGGCGTACGAGGTTGCCGGGCCGGTCGGCGTCGATCCACTGGCGCAGCCGGGGCCAGGCGCGCAGCAGGGCCTCGTGGGTGAGGGTCACCTGGTCAGCGCCGCGCGTCAGCAGACGGGCCTGGGTGAAGACCGAGACCACCTCCGCCGCCCGGTCGGGCGCGCGGCTGTGGGCGAGCAGGGTCTCGTACGGCATCGGACGGCGGACGTCCTCCGTCCCCTCGCCGATCTTGACGAGGTTCAGGAGCAGGCGGCGGGCCACTTGCTGACCGGGCGCGTCGAGGCGGTCGTAGAGCTGATCGGCGGTGTTGGCGAGCGCGTGGGCGATGCCGCCGGTGCTCTGGTAGCCGTCGACGGTGAGGACGCTGCCGTGCCGCTGCTGCCAGGTCGCGCGCAACGCGTGGGCCAGCAGCGGCAGCCGCTCGGCCGCGTACCGGCCGTCGCCCGCGCCCGCCCCGGAGGCGTCGGCCGCGGTCGGCCCGGTCAGGGCGCTGAGGTCGCGTAGCAGCACCTCGACCAGGCCCGGTTCGACCTCCAGGCCCACGGCGCGGGCCGGGTACAGGATCGCCTCGCGCACGCCGGACTCGGTCATGGGGCCGATGAACAACTGCCGGTCCTGGAGGGCGGATTGCAGCTGCGGGTGGGCGGCGCACTGCGTGTAGAAGTCCGATCGCAGGCCGAACACGACGAGCCCGGCGGGCCCTTCGTCCGGCGCGGCATCGGCGATGGCGGCGAGTACGTCCAGGAACCGGCGGAGCGTCGGCGCCTCCGCGCGCAGGGTGAAGAGCTCTTCGAGCTGGTCGACCACGATGACACAGCGCGGGGCCGGGGCCGGGGCCTGGGCTTGTGGGCTCTCGCTCTGCTGCCGGAGGAGGGCGGCGCGCAGGACCGCCGCGGTGTACTCCGCTCCGAACGCCATGGCCTGCGCCATGTACTGCGCGGAGGTTCCGGTGAGGTGCGCGAGCTGCGCGGCCAGGGCCGTGAGCGGGGCGGCCGTGGGGCTGAAGACGGCGCACGGCCAGCGCGCCGAACCGGGCAGCCGGCCGTCGGCGATGGCGGGCAGGAGGCCCGCCCGGAGCAGGGAGGACTTGCCGGTGCCCGACGGCGCGACCAGGATCTGCGGCCCGCCCTCGTGCGTCTGCCGGTCGAGCCGGTCCAGCAGGCCGGCGACCAGTTGGCCGCGCCCGAAGAACCAGTCGGCCTGCTCGGCCCCGAACGCCTCCAGGCCCGGATACGGGCAGATGTGCGCGCCGACGGCGGGTACGGCCCGCCGGGCGCCGCGTACTCCGTCCACGAAGTGCAGGTGCAGGTCCCGCTCCGTGACGGTGATGTACTGGTCTCCGACGGCCTGGTAGATCCGCGCCTGTTGCGAGGCGCTGGCGTGGAGGTACGGGCCCTCGGGCGCGTCTTCCTCGTCCCGGCGTTCCCCGGAATCGGAAGGGGGACTCACCGCTCGGTGATGTGCTGGTCCCGGCCCGCCTGGTAGACGCGTCCGTGCCCGGACGCGGACGCCTTCATCACGAGCGACTCGACGCGGGACTGCTCAGGGGCGGGCAGCGCCGGGGTGAGCTCGTCGTCCAGCAGGGTCCGCAGCTCCTGGGCGAGCCGCTGGTCCGCCCGCACGAGCCGCTCCAGCCGGACCCGCCAGTCCGAGACCAGCGCTTCCTCGTCCGCGGTGTCGCCCGCCTGCCGCGCGGCCAGCACCCGCGGCCGGACCTGGGCCAGCGCCGCGTCCACCTCCTCGGCCTCCTCCGGCCGCACCCGCCGCCACCACGCGACGACCCCGCTCCGAGCCGCCTGCCACGCGTCCGTGGCCATCGCCCCCACCACGGCCGTACCAGCCGCCAACACCAGCGCGTCCATCCGGACCCCCTTTTGAACTGAAGTGCATGCGATATCAACTACATTACGCAGTAAGGGTATTGAATGTCAGTGTTGCGGAACGCCGATACGTCGATGCCTGGGCTGTTCGCCCGGGGGGGGGCGCCGGGCAGGCCCGTTGTCGCCGGTCGGCGAGGCGGCAAGGACACTTGCCCGTATGGCTGTGACTCAACAACTCGCCCGCGTGACCGAGGCGTACCTCGCCCGATGCCGCGCCTCGGCCGCTGCGAACGCCGACGCCGATCCGGAGTGGTACCCGCCTGACGACGACTGGATCGACCTCGACTGGGCGCCGCGCCCCCTCGTCCATGCCTGCGAACTCGCCGGCGTCCGCCCGCGCCTGCTCGAAGCGCTCCAGCGCGCCGTGGGCGGTGACCTGGACGTCGACGTCTCGATGCTGCGCCATCCGGAAGCCACCGGCTCCTTCGGGCCTCCTCCCACGGCTCTGGCTCCGGATTCGGTGGCCCGCGTCGCGGCCGGGCTCGCCGAGCTGGACTGGGAGGAGGTATGGGCCGCGATCCCGGAAGGCCGTCGCGGAACCGTGGTTGGCGACGGCTTCACGGGCGACCAACTGGCCTACCTCGCGGAGCACTTCACGGCTCTGAGGGAGTTCTACCTGGACGCGGCGCGGCGGGGACTGTCCGTCGTGCTGTGGTGGGACTGAGTACGGACAGGCGTGAGCCTGTCCGCAAGCGTCGGGGGCGTCGGTTCTGGACGGAGCCGACCCCGGCGTGAGCCGCGCGGAGGTTGTTACCCGCAGGGGTGGTTTGGGTGGGATGGGTGTCTATAGGGGAGTGGGGGCGGGCACGGTTTCGCCGTCGTTCTCTGTACGCATCCCTAGGAGTCGCTCGTGTTCGACGGTATCCGTGTCCCGCGCTCGTACCCGAAGGTCCGCGCCGTGGCGTCGGCCCTGGTCGTTGTCGGCCTGGGCTGCGCGGCTCTCGCGCCGGGCAGCGCCTCGGCGAAGGTGGGGGACCCCAACGGGACGATCAAGACGGGGTACGCCAAGGGGTATTGCCTGGCGAACGTCACGAATACGCCGCAGGTCGGCGTGGCCCAGTGCAACGGCAGGCAGAACCAGGCGTGGCTGGTGTCGGCCGTCGGCGACCGCAACGGGACGATCAAGTTGGGGTACGCGCAGGCGTACTGCCTACAGGGCGACAAGGGCACGGGCGAGGTCCGCACCGCCGCGTGCAACGGCAGGCAGAACCAGGCATGGCTGGTGTCGGCCGCCGGCACCCCCAACGGGACGATCAAGCTGGGGTACGCCGACGGGTACTGCCTGACGTATGACAAGGGCACGTCCAAGGTCCGCCTCGCCGGGTGCAAGGGCACGCAGAATCAGGCGTGGCTGGTGTCCTGAGGCGGTCCGCCCCGGACATGGCGGTGCGCCGCAGCCTGGTGGTTGCGGCGCACCGTCGTGCGGTGGCGGGGAGCCCGGTCAGCGGTGGCTGTGGCCCCAGTGCTTGGTGTCCACGGTGTGGTGGTCGGCGTTGCGGAGCGTGGCGGTGTCGCGGTGGTTGTCCCACGCGTACTCGCGGCTGTTCTGGAAGACGTCACGCGCCGTGTCGTGGCCCCGGCCCGTGTGGACCCGGACGCTCTTGTGACCGCCCAGACTCAGGTGGCGGAAGCGGTAGACCTTGTGCGTGCAGTCGCTGGTGAGGGTCCAGCCCTTGAGGTTGACCGGGCGGTTGCCGGTGTTCTTCACGGTGACCCACTCCGCGTTGAGGCTGCGGTCGGAATGGTCGTCGTGCCCGGGGCTGTCGGCCTGGACGGCGCCCAGCACGATGGGCGAACGGTGCTTGCCCGGCGTGTGATGGCCGGCGGCCGAGGCCGGCAGGGCCAGGGCGGCGGCCATGGCGGCCGAGCCCAGGACAGCGGTGGCGAGACGCGGTGCGAAACGGATCACGTGAACCTCCTGCTAACAGCCCTTTGTTCTGGGGCTGCTGTTACCTGATGCCTGGCCTGTCGCCGGGCGAGCCCCACTGTGGCCCACCGTGAGTGCCGTGACTGAGGAAGCGGCTGCCCTTTACGAAACACGGACATTTGCACACCCGGCACGCGCCAGGCGTACACGCCTCGGCGCGCGTCCACCCCCCTGCGCTCGCCGCTCACGCCGCATCTGAGCCGCTCGCCCTCCCGAAAACTCTTCGCCGTTCCACCAATCCGCCCGCGCCCCCGCTCCGAATACGGGGCATGAGAACGTGGCGCAAGAGTCTTCTCCACGCCGCACTGGGCGCGCTGAGCGGCCTGGTCGCCGGCTACGTGGCCCTCGCCGTCGCCGAGTTGACGGCCGTCGCCGTACGTCCCGAGGCCGGCCCTGTCACGGCGGTCGGCGGCGCGGCCATCGACCGTACGCCCGCGGCCGTCAAGGTCTGGGCCATCCGGAACTTCGGCGCCGACGACAAGCTGGTCCTGCGACTCGGCATCGTCGCCGTACTCGCCCTCTTCGCCATGGCCCTCGGCGCCCTGGCCCCGCGCTTCCGGCGCGCGGCCCCGGCCGGAGTGCTCGTCTTCGGGGCCGTGGGCGCCCTGGCGGCGACGAGCCGTCCCGACTCGCCGGGCGCGCTGGACGCCGTCCCCTCCCTCGTCGGGGCCGTCGCGGCGGCGGTGGTGCTGTATCTGCTGGCCTCGCGGCTGCCGTCGCCCGGCGCGGCCGCGGCCATGCCGGGGGAGGGCTCCGGCGTCGACCGCCGCGGCTTCGTCCTCGGACTGGCCGGGGCCACGGCGGCGGCTGCCGTCGCCGGACCGCTCGGCCGCTCGCTGAACGCCGCCGACGCCGAACGGGCCGCCGAGTCGCGCGCCGGGGTCAGGCTGCCCGCGCCCGCTTCCCCCGCGCCCCCGCTGCCGCGCGGCGTGGACCTGAAGCTGCCCGGCCTGACCCCGTTCACCACGCCCGCCCGCGACTTCTACCGGGTGGACACCGCGCTGACCGTCCCCCGCGTGGACGTCGGCGGCTGGCGGCTGCGCGTACACGGCAGAGGCGTCGGCAAGCCGCTCACCGTGACTTTCCAGGACCTGCTGCGCCGGCCCCTGATCGAGCGGGACACCACCTTGACGTGCGTGTCCAACGAGGTCGGCGGCCCGTACGTCGGGACCGCCCGCTGGCTCGGCGTGCCCCTCGCCGACGTGCTGCGGGAGGCGGGGGTGCGGGCGCCGTCGCGAGGCGGCCCGGCCGATCAGCTCGTCGCCCGGTCCGTGGACGGCATGACGCTCGGCACGCCCGTCGAGACCGTGCTGGACGGACGGGACGCGCTCCTCGCGGTCGGCATGAACGGGGCGCCGCTCCCGTTCGAGCACGGCTTCCCGGTGCGCATGCTCGTACCCGGCCTGTTCGGCTATGCCTCGGCCTGCAAGTGGATCAAGGACATCGAGCTGACCACGTTCGACGCGTACGACCCGTACTGGGTCCGACGCGACTGGGCCGCCAAGGCGCCCGTCAAGACGCAGTCGCGCATCGACACCCCCAAGCCGTTCGCGAACGTCAAAGCCGGCGCCGTCACCGTGGCCGGGGTCGCCTGGGCCCAGCACAAGGGCGTCGACGGCGTCGAGGTGCGCGTCGACGACGGCGACTGGCAGCGGGCCGAACTGGCCGCCGAGGCGGGCGTGGACACCTGGCGGCAGTGGTCGTTCGCGTGGCGGGCCACGCCCGGCACCCACGCCCTGCACGTACGGGCCACCGACCGCACCGGCTACGTACAGACCGCCGAGCGCACCCGCACCATCCCGGACGGCGCCTCGGGCCGGCACTCGGTGGTGGTCACCGTGGCCTGACGCCGATGCCCGACACCTGCTCGTACGGCCCGGAGCGCCGAAGCGCGCCGACCCACCGCACCACCTCGACACCAGTACCAACCCCCACATCAACGACCAACACCCACACACCACTTGGAGCACACCGTGAACACTCGCATCACCTCCCGCCTGGGCCGTCGCGCCGCCCTCGCCGTCACCGCCGCCGCGCTGCTGCCGATCGCCCTGACCGCCTGCTCCGACGGCGGCGGCAGCGACAAGGACAAGGACACGTCGGCCGGCGGCTCGTCCTCGGCGGAGCAGCGGCCTTCGGAGACCGGCGGCGGGGACGAGAGCATGGGCACCGCCGCGAAGCCCTTCGGGCCCGCGTGCTCGACGGTGCCCAAGGACGGCGAAGGCAGCTTCGACGGGATGGCCGAGGACCCGGTCGCCACGGCCGCTTCCCACAACCCGGCCCTGTCGACGCTGGTGGCCGCCGTGAAGAAGGCGGGACTGGTGGACACGCTCAACAGCGCCGAGGACATCACCGTGTTCGCGCCGACCAACGACGCCTTCGACAAGATCCCCAAGGACCAGCTGAACAAGGTGCTGGCCGACAAGGAGATGCTCACCAAGATCCTCACCGGGCACGTCGTCGGTGAGAGGATCGCCCCGGCGCAACTGGCCGACGGCTCCTACGAGACCCTGGCGAAGAGCAAGCTCACGACGTCCGGCTCGGGCGAGTCGTACAAGGTCGACGGCTCGGCCAACGTGGTCTGCGGCAATGTGCGGACCGCCAACGCCACCGTCCACCTCATCGACAGCGTCCTGCTCCCCAAGAAGTAAGGGCTCCCCGAGAAGTAAGGACCGGCACCGTACTTTCCCCCGCCACCCCGCAGTTCGGAGGCGACCATGCCCGTCGCGGCCCCCGGCGACCCGTACCCGGCCCCCGCCCACGGCGCCCTGGAGGCCCTGCTGGATTGCGTCGCGCGCGGCGACCAGCAGGCGTTCGAGAGCCTGTACACGGCGGTGGCCGGCACGGTGCTCGGACTGGTGCGCAGGCTCGTACGAGACCCCGCCCAGTCCGAGGAGGTCGCCCAGGACGTGCTCATCGAGGTGTGGCGGTCCGCCGCGCGCTTCGACGCGCGGCAGGGCAGCGCGATGTCCTGGATCATGACGCTGGCCCACCGGCGCGCGGTGGACCGGGTGCGCTCCGCGCAGGCGGCTGCCGACCGCGAGCAGCGGGCCGGGGCAGGCGCCGCCTCCGTCCCCTTCGACGAGGTCAGCGAGCAGGTCGAACGGCGCCTGGAACGGGAGCAGGTGCGGCGCTGCCTCGGTCAACTCACCGAATTGCAGCGGGAGTCGGTGACGCTGGCCTACTACCGGGGCTACACCTACCGGGAGACCGCCGAGGTGCTGGGCACGGCGCTCGGCACCGTCAAGACGCGGCTGCGCGACGGGCTGATCCGGCTCCGTGACTGCCTGGGGGTGGCGGCGTGAGCACCGTCGATCTGCACACGCTGACCGGTGCGTACGCGCTCGGCGCGCTGTCCGGGCAGGAGGCGGCGGAGTTCGAGAGCCACCTCGCGCGGTGCCCGGCGTGCGCCCGCGAGGTGCGGGAGCTCCGCGAGACGGCGGCCCGGCTGGCGGTCGCGGTGGCCGAAGTGCCTCCGGCGCAGCTGCGTACGCGCGTGATGGCGGCACTGCCCGGCGTCCGGCAGCTGCCGCCCGCGCGGCGCGAGGCCGCGGTCGTGCCGCCGCGCCGCCGGCTGCGGCACCGGCTGCCGCAGCTCGCGGCCGCCGCCTGCCTGGCTGCGGCCCTGGCCGCCGGCGGGCTCGCCCTCGACGCGCGGCACGACGCCGGCCGGCAGCGCGACAGCGCCGCCCGCGCCGAGCAGCGGGCGGCTGCCCTGAGCTCGCTGATGGCCGCCCCGGACGCCGCCTTCCACACCGCCGCGCTCAAGGGCGGCGGCAGCGCGACCCTCGTCGCCTCGGAGCGACAGGGCCGCTCGGCGCTCGTCTACGACGGGCTGCCGGCGCTGCCGGACTCCCGCGTCTACCAGCTCTGGTACAGCCGGGGCGGCACGATGGTCCCCGCCGGGCTGATCGCACCGGGCGGTGCCGGCGGTGCGACGCTGCTGACCGGCACGCCCCGCGGCGCGGACGGGGTGGGGGTGACGGTCGAGCCCGCCGGCGGCTCGACCGCACCGACCGGCAGCCCCCTGGCACTGCTGCCCGTATGAGCCCGGCGCGGTTCCGTACGGCCGTCCGCCCCACCGCCCTGACGAGTGACCGTATCGCCGTCGCCGCTCCGGGGGCAGGCGACGGACGGCGGACCGGTGGGACCCCACCGGGCGGAGCCCCTACGGCGTCACCACGATCTTCCGCCCCTTGCCCGCCTTGAAGCGGTCGATCGCCTCGGCGTAGTCGTCCAGCGGGAGGCGGTCGCTGATGAAGACGGACGGGTCGAGGACGCCGCCGGCGAAGAGGGCCGCGGCCCGCTCGTAGCTGTGCAGGACGGCCATCGAGCCGGTGATGGTGATCTCCTGGTTGTAGATCTTGTACGGCTCGATGACCGCCGTCGTCGCGTAGTCGGCGACGCCGAACTGGAGGAACGTGCCGCCCTTCGCGACGCGGCCCAGGCCGTCCTGGATGGCGGCGGCGTTGCCGGTGGCGTCGACGACGAGGTTCCACCCCTGCGGCCGGTCCAGCTCGTCGGCGTTCGCGGCCGCCCGCGAGACGCCCAGCGAACGGGCCGTGGCCAGCCGCTCCGGATTGACGTCGAGGACGTCGACGCTGACGGCGCCGGTGCGCTTGGCGAGTTCCAGCATCATCAGCCCCATGGTGCCGGAGCCGTAGATCAGGACCTCCGCGCCGAGGGTGGAGCGCAGCACGTCGTAGCCGCGCACCGCGCAGGACAGCGGCTCGATGAGAGCGGCGTCGCGTACGTCCACGTGGTCGGGGAGGCGCACGCAGTTCGCGACGGGCGCCACCGCGTACTCGGCGGCGCCGCCCGCGACCGTGACGCCGATCGCGCCCCACCGGTCGCAGAGGTTCCCGCGCCCGGCCCGGCAGTACGCGCACTCGTGGCAGTACAGCGACGGGTCCACCGCCACCCGGTCGCCGACGGACACCTCCGTCACGTCGCCGCCGACGCCGACCACCTCGCCCGCGAACTCATGGCCGGGCACCACGGGCAGCACAGGAGCGAACTCGCCCTGGAGGATGTGCAGATCGGTGCCGCACAGCCCGCACGCGGCGACGTCGACGACGACCTCGCGCGGCCCCGGCGTGGGGTCGGGCACCTGGGTGACCGATACCTTGCCGGGCGCCTCGATGAGCGCAGCTTTCATTTGACCGCTCCTAGCGAAAGGCCCTGGACGAGTTTGTCCTGGGCGGCGAAGCCGGCGACGAGCACCGGCAGGGACACGACGACCGACGCGGCACAGAGCTGGGCGAGGAAGAGGCCCTGGCTGGTGACGAAGCTGGTCAGGAACACCGGGGCGGTCTCGGCGACCACCCCGGTCAGGACCCGGGCGAAGAGCATCTCGTTCCAGCTGAAGATGAAGCAGATCAGCGAGGTGGCGGCGATGCCCGGGCCGGCCAGCGGGGCGACGATGCGCACGAGGACCGTCGGCAGCCCGGCCCCGTCCATATGCGCCGCCTCGATGACGGAGACGGGGATGTCGGCGAGGAACGACTGGAGCATCCACACGGCGATCGGCAGGTTCATCGACGTGTAGAGGATGACGAGCAGCCAGACGTTGTCCAGCAGCCCGGCGTTCTTCGCGAACAGGTAGATCGGCAGCAGCCCGGCCACCACCGGCAGCATCTTCGTGGAGAGGAAGAAGAACATCGCGTCGGTCCACTTGCGGACCGGGCGGATGGACAGCGCGTACGCGGCCGGCAGCGCCAGGACGAGGACGAAGAGCGTCGACATGAGGCTCGCCGTCGCCGAGTTGAGCAGCGCGGGCGCGGGGTCGGCGCCGCCGCCCGCGCCGAAGAACTTCTTGTAGCCGTCCAGCGTGAGCGACGCCGTGAGCGACGGCGGGTTGGTCGCCGCGTCCGGCTCCGAGTGCAGCGAGGTGAGCAGCATCCAGAAGACGGGCAGGCAGAACAGGATGCCCGCGACCCAGGCCAGCAGGCCGAGCGCGGCGGAACGGCGGCGGGCCCGGCGGGCCATGGGCGGCAGGGACGTCGTGGCGATGGCGGTCATGCCTGGTTCCCTCCTTCGCGGAAGAGGGACGAGACCACCCGCAGCGCGAAGGTCGCGATCACGATCGTGCCGATCACGACGAGCACCCCGGCGGCGGAGGCCATCCCGTACTCATGGGCTCCGTAGAAGGTCTGGTAGATGGTGTACGGGAGGTTGGCGGTGCCCAGCCCCCCGGAGGTGATGGTGAACACGGCGTCGAAGTTCTGCACGACGTAGATGGAGCCGAGCAGGATGCCGAGCTCCAGGTAGCGGCGCAGATGCGGCAGGGTCAGGAAGCGGAACATCTGCCAGGCGTTCGCGCCGTCTAGCCGGGCCGCCTCCATCATCTCGGCGGGCCGGCTCTGGAGGCCGGCGAGCAGGATCAGCATCATGAACGGCGTCCACTGCCACACCAGCGCGGTCTCGACCGCGACCAGCGGCATGCCGGACACCCAGTCCGGCTGGGCCGGCGAGTGGTCCCCGAAGAGCCCCGCGATCCACGTCCAGGCACCGTTGAGCAGCCCGTACTCGGGGTTGTAGAGGGCGTGCTTCCACAGCAGGGCGGCGGATACGGGCACCAGCAGGAACGGCGTGATGAGCAGGGTCCGCACCAGGCCCCGGCCGCGGAACTTGCGGTCCAGCAGCACCGCGAGCAGCAGCCCGAGCACCACGGAGACCAGGACCACGGTCACCGTCAGCAGGATCGTGGTGAGGACCGACTTGCGCAGGTCGGCGTCGGACGCGGCGGTGATGTAGTTGTCGAACCCGGCGAAGCGGCGGGCGTCGGGGGCGAGCGCGTTCCAGTTGAAGAGCGAGATCACCAGCGTCGCCACGAACGGCAGCTGGGTGACGACGATCAGGAACACCAGGGCGGGCATGAGCGGGGCGCGCCGCGCCCAGGCGCGCTTCCCGCCGCGGCGTACGGGCGCGACGGGGCGCGGCGGTGCGCCGACGGTCCGCGGCGACTCGTTCAGGGCAGTGGTCACCGGTACTTCCCTCCGGTCTTCTCGGCCAGCGCCTGCGACTTCTTCAGGGCCGCGTCGACGGACTGGCGGCCGGCGATGGCGGCGCTGATCTCCTGCGAGACCTTCAGGCCGAGGTCGGTGAACTGGGGGATGCCGACGAACTGGATGCCGGGCGCGGGCCGCGGCTGGACGCCGGGGTCGTTCGGCTTGGCGGAGCGGATGGCCTGGAGCGTGACGTCCGAGAAGGCCGACGCGGCCTCCTTGTACGGGGGGCGCGCGTAGGTGGAGGCGCGGCGGCCGCCCGGCACGTTGGCCCAGCCGCTCTTCTCGCCGACCAGTTCCTCGTACTTCTTGCCGGAGGCCCAGGAGATGAACTTCCAGGCCCGTTCGGTGTTCCGGGACGCCTTCTCCATGCCCCAGGCCCAGGTGTAGAGCCAGCCCGAGCTGTCCGTACGGTCGACCGGCGCCGGTACGTAGCCGATCTTGCCCTTGACGGGGGAGTTGGCGGCCTCCAGGGAACCGGCGGCGGACGTGGCGTCGTACCACATGGCCGTCTTGCCCTGGGTGAGGTTGTTGAGGCACTCGGCGAAACCGGACTGCGCGGCGCCGGTCTCGCCGTGCGAGCGGACCAGGTCCACGTAGAACTTCGTCGCCTTCTTGAACTCCGGGGAGTCCAGCCGCGCCTTCCAGTCCTTGTCGAACCAGGTGCCGCCCATGGTGTTGACGACGGTGGTCAGCGGCGCGATGAGCTCGCCCCAGCCGGGCAGGCCGCGCAGGCAGATGCCCTTCATGCCGGACTGCGCGCCGTCGGCCTTGGCCGCGAGGTCGGCGACCTGCTGCCACGTCGGGCGGTCCGGCATCTTCAGCCCCTTCTGGGCGAAGACGTCCTTGCGGTACATGAGGAAGGACGACTCGCCGTAGAAGGGCTCGGCGTAGAGCTTGCCGTCCTCGGCGGTCAGCGACTGCGTGACGGGGCGGAGGATGTCCTTCTGGTCGAAGGCGGCGTCCTTGGCGACGTAGTCGTCGAGCGGGTGCAGCCAGCCGTTCTTCGCGAAGAAGGGGACCTCGTAGTTGCTGATGGTGGCGACGTCGTACTGGCCGCCCTGGTTGGAGAAGTCCTGGCTGATCTTGTCGCGGACGTCGTTCTCCGGTAGCACCGTGAAGTTGACCTTGATGCCGGTCTCCTTCGTGAAATGGGCCTTGGTGAGCTTCTGCAACTCGATCATCTGCGGGTTGTTCACCATGAGCACATTGATGGTGTCGCCGCCGGAGCCGGTGCCGCCCGCTCCGGCGCACGCGGTGCTCGTGGCGAGGAGGGCGGCCGTGACGGCGGCCACGCGTATGCGTGTGCCGCGGCCCCGGTGTCGGTGCTGAAGGGGCATGGAGCCTCCTGGCATTCGGGCGCGGGTAATCATTCGGGCGGGGTCATGCGGGTGGGCTGAGGGGGGTGTACGGGTGAGAGGCGGTGCTGAAGTGAGCGGCCGGGTCCGGGGGATCAGACCCTGATGACCTGCGGACCCAGCAGGGTGTAGCGCTGGGCCTCGGCCGGCGGCAGACCGGTGTCGGTCACGATGGCCTCGACGTCGGCGACGTCGGCGAACCGGCAGAAGCTCACGGCGCCGAACTTGGTGTGCACCCCCGCGAACACCCGCCGCCGGGAGCCGCGCACCGCCTGCGCCTTCACCTCGCTGACGGCCGGGTCGGGCGTGGTCAGGCCGTGTTCCCGCGAGATCCCGTTGGCGCCGATGAAGGCCAGGTCGATGACGAATCCGGCGAGCATCTTGGTGGCCCAGTGGTCCACGGTCGCCATCGTGCCGCTCCGCAGCCTGCCGCCGAGCAGCAGGACCGTGGCCTTTTCGGCGTCGGCCAGGGCCTGCGCGCAGGCCAGCGAGGCGGTGACGACGGTCAGCGGCCGGTCGCGGGGCAGCGCCCCGGCGATCAGCTGCGGGGTGAACCCCTCGTCGATGAACACGGTCTCCGCGTCGCTGAGGAGCCGGGCGGCGGCAGCGGCTATCCGGGTCTTCTGCGGCACGAGCTGGGTGGTGCGGACGGCGAGGGTGGTCTCGAACCCGGAGCTCTCGACCGGGTACGCCCCGCCGTGCGTGCGCCGGACCAGCCCGTGTTCCTCCAGTACGTGCAGGTCCCGGCGGATCGTCTCCTTCGCCACCTTGAAGTCGGCGGCCAGACCGGTGACATCGACGCCTCCGGTCCGCCGAGCGAGTTGGAGGATCCCTCGTCGGCGTTCCTCGGTGTTCACGGCACTCTTCCCTGCGGTCTGCTGCGGAGCGACGCCCGATCGGGCGCCTGGCATGTTTGTACAAGCGCCGGGGTGATGGTGAACAGGGGCTCCGAGAGATCGATGAGGCCCGTTCGTGCCCGTTTTCCGGCGCGTGTCACCGCTGGTCAGATGCGTGATGAGGGATATGTCGGATGTAATGGCCGCCCCGCTTGGGCCGACTGAGCTCCGTTTGGGGCCCGTTCGGGCATCGGCGGCTGCCCGACGCGGCGGCGCCCCGGGGCCGTGGTGTCCGGTCCCGGGGCGCGTGGAAGCCGATCTTTACCGGTCGAGGTCGCAGGTCGCCCGTACGTGGTGGCGCGGGTCGCTCTCGGAGCGGGCGTCGAGCGTGACGCGGCCGTGCCGCGCGGCGTCCGGCCGGGCGGTGACGGACACCGGGACGGTGACGGTCTGCCCGGCCTTCGCGGTGGCGAGCCGGTTCGGCAGCCAGGCCGACCAGCCGCGGGCGGCGCCGGCGGCCGAGAGCCGGTAGACGTCGGAGGACAGGTGCGGGGCGCTGCCCGCGCCGCCGGTGTTGGTCAGCGGGAACGTGCACACGGCGCGGCTCTTGGCGGGCGAGCCGTGCGCGGTGCCGCGGCGCAGCTCCAGGCCGCGGCGCTGCGGGCCCGCGCCGTCCAGGGACTTGACGGCGACGGTGTAGCTGAGCACGCCGGACGCGTCGCGCGCGATGTCGAGGACGTAGAAGTGCAGCCGGTTGGCCCGGTCCACGTACTCGTAGCTGCTGCCGGAGTCCGCGCCCGCGTGGAAGAGGGCGTCGCTGAGCTGCCGGTAGTCGCCGATGGTGATCTTCTGCGGGGTGCCGTCGGGCCGCTTGAAGTCCACCATGTCGATGTCCTCGGGGTGGGCGTCGATCACCCACGCGAAGGGGGCCCGGTCCTTGTCCTTGGTCTTCGAGAGCAGTACGCCGTGGTCCGGGGTGAAGGAGTCCATGCCCATGCGGTCGACGACCTCGACGGTGTAGTTGTCGTAGCCGCCGCCGTCGCACATCGGATCCGTCGCGGGGGAGCAGGCGGGCTCGCGGTCGCCGCTCATGGTGATGTTGACGCCGGACAGCCCCTTCTCGCCGGGCGGCGCGGAGCGCGCGGTGACGCGGGCGACGGCGAGGCCGGAGCCCGCCAGGGCGTCCCGGTCCAGGCGCAGAACGTTCTTCTCGTCGACGATGCCGAGCTTGAGCTTGTCGCGCAGCACGTGCTGGGAGCCCATCGTCGCGCCCTCGGTCGCCGGGATCCGCCAGCGGGTGTGCGGGCCGCCGGGGCCGTTGAAGGAGCCGCGCGAGAGCATGCTCCAGATGCCGGTGTACGCGCGCCGGGGCGGCGAGCCGTAGGGGTTGTTGTAGTTGTCGGCGATGCCGAGGATGTGGCTGAACTCGTGGGCGTACACGGCCATTCCGGAGCTCTCGGCCTGGGTGGAGGAGCCGTCCTCGGCGTTGGGCCAGATGCGGGCGGCGGCCTGCCAGGAGGTCCACGGGACATAGCGGGTGGCGCCTGCGTTGCCGCCGCCGGCGATCGGTGAGGGCGGGCCCCAGGCGGACGGTATGTCCTTGGGGCTCGCGAACTTCATCTGGCCGAACTCCTGCCAGGCCGCGGACTCGTCCTGCCCGGCGGTGAGGTAGAAGACGAAGTCGAACTCCTTGGTGCGGTCCGTGCCCACATCGGCGGTCCAGGCGGCCTTGCCGTCGGTGCGGATGTCCTTGCCGCAGACGTCGCCCACCGGGCAGGCGCCGGGGTTCATCGATTTCTCGATGCCGTACTGGTAGGACTTGAACGGCATGCGGTATGTGCCGAAGCCGGTGAGGTCGACGCCGATGCGGCCGCCGGAGTCCTCCATCCAGTACTCGTTGATGGTGTGGCCGTGGTTGAGCTTGCCGGGCTTGTTGAGCAAGTCCTGGTAAAAGCGCGGCAGTTGGGCGCGCGGCACGTTCGACGCGGTGGGCTGCGGATTGCCGAAGACCGTCGAGCCGGCTGGCTGACTGACCGTGAACTCCTCGTCGGGGTAGTCCAGCAGCACGAGCGCGCCCTTGAACGTGCGCTTGGTCGGCTCGGCGCCGGGGTCGGCCCAGTGGGCGCCCGGGACGGCCCGGTAGTCGGCCCACGTCATGTCGTCGGGGTTGCGCCAGTTCTGCGGGTCGATGGGCCGGGCGAGCGGCGGCCGGCTCGGGGGCGCGGGGTCGGGATGGGCCCGCGCGGGCCCGGCGGCGAGCGCGGCCAGCAGCCCGAGGAGCAGGACGACGGCGCCGGACCGGCGGAGCGGGCCGCCGCGCATACGGACCCGTCTGTGGGGGAGGAACAAGACGCACCTCTTGTCGGTAATCTTCAACAAGGACATGACAAGCGATCGGACGGCATTCCTACCGCTGCCACGGTAAGGCGGGGGCGGAGGGGACACCAGAGGGTCTGGGAGTCGAAGGGGACCATGACGGACACCGACCGGCACGGCCACGCGATGTCGCACACCGGCCAGCAGGCCCTGGCCCACTACGAGAACGCGCTGGAGGCGCTGCTCCTCTTCCGCGGCGAGGTGGCCGACGAGTCGCGGGCGCTCCTCGACGCCTCGCCCCACTCCGTCATGGGCAACGTCCTCGCCGCCTACCTCGGGCTGCTGGGCACCGAGGAGAAGGACGCCGCCGCCTCCCGCGACGCCTTCGCCCGCTATCAGAAGTCCTGCCCCGCCGGGACGACCGCGCGCGAGCGCATGCACATCGCCGCCGCCACCGCCTGGCTCGCCGGCGACCTGCGCCGGGCCAGCGCGCTGCTCGGCGAGATCACCGTGGAATACCCCCTCGACGTCCTCGCACTGGCCGCCGGGCACCAGATCGACTTCTTCACCGGCGACGCCGCCCGGCTGCGCGACCGCGTCGGCGGCGCCCTCTCCGCCTGGCCCGAGGGCGACCCGCAGTACGGGCAGGTGCTGGGCATGTACGCGTTCGGGCTGGAGGAGACCGGCCACTACAGCCGCGCCCAGCAGACCGCGCTCGCCGCCGTCGAGCGGGACCCGCGCGACGTCTGGGGCATCCACGCCGTCGTGCACACCTACGAGATGCGGGGCCAGTTCGCGGAGGGCATCCGCTATCTGGACGCCCGTACCGACGACTGGGCCGCCGGCAACTACCTGAACGTGCACAACTGGTGGCACTACTGCCTCTACGCCCTGGAGGCCGGCGACATGCGGCGGGTGCTGGAGATCTACGACGCCGTGCTCCACAACGACCGGTCCGAGGGCCTGGCGATGGAACTCCTCGACGCCTCCGCCCTGCTGTGGCGGCTGCTGCTCGCCGACCACGACGCCGGCCCGCGCCGGACGGCGCTCGCCGACGCCTGGGCGGCCCGCCGCGACGCCCCGTACTACGCCTTCAACGACGTGCACGCCGTCATGGCGTACGTCGGCGCGGACCGCTTCGCCGACGCCGAACGCCTCGTACGGGACCGCGAGGCGTGGCTCGCCGACGCGCGGCCCGACGTGACCAACCACGCCATGACCGAGCGGATCGGACTGCCCGTCTGCCGGGCCCTGATCGCCTACGGGCAGCGGCGGTACGGGCGCGTGGTCGACCTGCTGGCCCCCGTCCGCTACCGCCTGAACGACTTCGGCGGCAGCCACGCGCAGCGCGACGCGATCCAGAAGACCCTGCTGGAAGCGGCCCTGCGCTCCGGCCGCGCCGACACCGCCCGCACCCTCGTCAGCGAACGCATCAACCTGCGGCCCGTCTGCCCGTACAACTGGCTCGCCCAGGCCCGCCTCGCCGACCGCCTGGGGCGGGCCGCGGAGGCGGCCGCGGCCCGCGTACGGGCGGAGGAGCAGGCTTCTTCGGGGGCGGCGGCGCTGGCGAGGTGAGGGGGCTGCCGCGGACGGCGAGCGGCGGTGGTCACCGCGACGACAGGTCAATGCGATCAATGCGTGAACGCTATTGGATCATGATTTCCGGAAGGTATATCGAATCGTGATCGGTTTGTCATGTACATGAGTATTCAGGGAGTAATTCAACTGCTAATCCTGTGGTGTCCCATCCCCCCCACCATCGGAGAGGCACCACCATGCGCTCCATGAGGTTACTTTTCGCCGCACTCCTGGCGTTCACCGCTCTGGCCGCCGCCACAACCCAGGCGCAGGCCACCCCGACGAGACATTCCGCCGCAGGAAAATATGTCGCTCTCGGCGACTCCTATGCGGTGGCCGTCGGCACCCGGAAGTACGACAACCCCGACGACGCCTGCCGCCGCGGGCCGCTCGCCTATCCGCGGCTGTGGCACGCCGCCCACCCCACCGTCGGATTCGTGGAGGCGTCGTGCTCCGGCGCGACCACGGCCGATGTCGAGAAGTCGCAGACCGGCTCCCTCACCCCGGACACCAGTCTGGTGACGTTGCAGGTCGGAGGCAACGACGTCGGGTTCGTCGACGTTCTGACGCACTGCATCCTCACCGTCGACGACAAGGACTGCCTGGCCGGGATCGAGGCCGCGAAGCAGGCCGCCACGGGCAAGCTCTCGCCCGCGCTCGCCCGGACGTACGCCGCCGTGCGCAAGGCCGCCCCGGCCGCGAAGGTCGTCGTCATCGGATATCCGCGCCTTTACACGATCGGCGGCGACTGCGGCATTCTCGGCCTGAGCGACACCGAACGCAAAGCCCTGAATTCCGCTGCCGACACATTGGCCGACATCACCGCGGCGCGCGCCAAGGAAGCCGGTTTCACCTTCCTCGACGCCCGGCCGGTGTTCGACCCGCACACGATCTGCTCCGGGAAATCGGAGTGGGTGACCAGCCTTGAGTGGAACAAGCTGAACGAGTCATACCACCCGAATGCCGACGGGCACCGGGTCGGATACTTCGCGGCCCTCAACCGCATTACCGGGTGAGGACGGCGACTGAATAGCCGACCGGCTCGGAGGGGGGCGTCCGCCGCGATGGGCGGACGCCCTCGACGCGGCGCGGGCCCTGATCACGACGGTCCGGCGCCGGTCGGTCGCCCCTCCGTACCGCTCACCCCGCCGCCCGAGCAGCGATAGCAGCGATGTCTTCGAGGCGGTCCGCGGCCGCCATCGTGCCGCCCGCCGCGCGGAAGGAATCCCCGATCGCCTCGGCCGCCGCGCGATGGCCGCCCGCCGGGTCGAGCACGGCGTCGATCGCCGCGCCCAGCCCCTTGGCGTCCACCCGGCTGAACCGCACCCGCACCCCTGCCCCCGCCGCCACCACCTGCCCCGCCACGATCGGCTGGTCGTCACGGATCGGCGCGAGGACCAGCGGGACTCCGTGCCACAGCGATTCGCACACCGTGTTGTGGCCGCCGTGGCAGACGACGGCATCGAGGCGGGGGAGCAGGTCGAGTTGGGGTACGTACGGACGTACCAGCACGTCGGGCGGCACGGCGGCCCCGGCGAGGGTACGGCCGGGGTCGACGACGATGCCCCGCACCCGGTCGCGCGCGGCGTCCAGCGCGGCCACCGCCTCCGCCAGGAACCGGCCGCCCGCGTCCGCGTTGGCCGTGCCCAGGGTGACGAGCACCGCGCGGCGGCTCGGGTCCAGTTCCGGCCAGGGGAAGCCGGGGCGGGCGGAGGGCGAGAGGGAGGGGGAGGGCCGGGCGGCGATGGCCGGGCCCACCAAGTACACGCGATCGTGCGGCAGTTCGGCGTCGCCGAGCAGCGCCCGGCTGGTGAAGGCGATGACCCCGTGCGGCGAGAACCGGGGGTCGCCGCGGTGCGCCGGGTCGCCGAGGCGCTCCCGCAACCCGCCCAGCAGACCGTTCAGCCAGGCGGCCACCTTCGGCATGCCCGCCAGCGGATCGGCGAGTTCGGCGGAGGTGCTGGCCGAGGTGACGTACGGGATGCCGTGGCGCTCGGCGACCAGCGCGCCCGCGACGGCGTGCTGGTCGGTGACGATCACGTCCGGCGCGAACGCCCCGATCGCGGACTCCACGCCGGGCGCCATCAGCTCGGCCAGCGGGAGGAGGAACTCCGCCCACAGGAACCGGAACGCCGCGGGCCCGGCCAGCTTCGGCGGCCTGCTCAGCTCCCCGCCGGGCAGCGCGCAGCCGAAGACCGCGGCATCGGCTCCCGCGAGGTCCCGGAGCTGGTCGGCGTGGCCCGCCCAGGCCACCCGGTGCCCGCGTGCGCGGAGCGCCTCCGCGACACCGAGGAGGGGGGTGACGTGCCCGACCAGCGGGGGCACGACGAACAGGAAGCGGGTCACGGCGTCGCCGCCCCGGACAGCGCGTGCTCCCGCACCCAGGAGAGCAGGATCTCGCGGGTCTCGGCGGTGCGTTCCACCAGTACGGAGTGGCCCTGGTCCGGCAGGACGACGGTTCGGCAATCCGTCAGTTTCGCCTCCAGGGAAGGGACTTGGGCGGACAGCCCCGACTCGTCGCCGAAGACGGCGAGCAGGGGGCAGCCGATCGCCCGCAGGTCGTCGTCGATGACACGGCTCGCCGGTACGTCCTCGGCCAGCGTCGTGGCCTGGAGGATGCGGCCGGCGGAACGGGAGAGCCGCGCCGTGTGCGCGCCGTGCTCGGCGTGGATCCACCCGATGACCTCCTCGCGGACGAGCCGGTCCTTCGCGTCGGCGAGCCCGACGGCCATGTGCCGGTTCCACTCCGCCACCGGCGGCTCCGACTCGATCATGGTCACGGTCGCCACGCGCTCCGGGTGCCACGCGGCGGTCGCCGCCGCGACCGTGCCGCCGAACGAATTGCCCACCACATGCGCCGGCCTCCGCTCGCCGAGCGCGTCGAGCAGCGCGACCAGGTCGTCGACGAAGCACTCCAGGCGGTAACCGGTGCGCGGGCGGTCGCTGCGGCCGTGCCCGCGCAGGTCGTACATGACCACGTCGATCCCCTCGGCGGCGAAGGCCGGACCGAGGGTGAAGTAGTAGCTGGCCAGGCTATCGGTGAGGAGGCCGTGGACGAACACCACCAGCGGCGCCACGCCTTGCCCGCCGGGCGGCGGCGCGGTGGCGTCGAGGCGCTGGACGTGCGTGGTGATCCCACCGGTACGGATCTTGGCCATGAGGTCAGTCCTGTTCGGGGGAGCCGGCGGCACGCAGCGACTCCACCACGTAGTCCACGAGTTGACCGATCGTCAGCGCGATGATCTCGTCGAGTTCGAGATCGGCGATGAACGCGGCGAAATTGACCCGGTCCCCATAGTGCTCGCGCAGCGCTCCGGAGAGTCCCACCAGGTCGACGCTCTCCAGTTCCAGGTCGTCGTGGAAGGTGGTCTCGCGCGCGATCTCGGCGTCGTCGAGCCCGTACTCCGCCAGCAGCTCCCGCAGCATGCCGCTGATGTCGGCCAGTACGGACGCGGGGTCGGAGCCGGGTGCGCCCGTCGCCGCCCCCGCTCCCGCCCCGGCCGTCGTGAGCCCCGTAACGTCAGTGGTGGTCATCCCGCTCTCCTGTCTCCTCTGCGTCCTCTGCCGGCTCGTCGGCCGGCTGCTCGTCGGCGGCCGTCCACGCGACCACGTAACTCCGGGCGGGCAGGCCCGGCGGATTGGCGGTTCCCCGCACCCGTACGACGTACGGAACGCCCCCGGCCACTACGCGCAGGCGGTCGCTGCCCGCCGCCACCACCCGGAAGTCGGCCGGCCGACCGCGCAACCCGGTGCCGCGCGCCTTGGCGACGGCCTCCTTGGCCGCCCAGAACCGCGTGAACCACACGGCCCCGCCGGCCTGCCCGCCTTCGCCGCCTTCTCTGCCGTTTCCGTCGTTTCTGCCTTGTCCGCCCTGCGCCGTCAGCTCGTCGAGAAGTCTCAACTCCGCGTCTCCGCAAGCTGCTTCGACGGTCGACCGGGGCCGTTCCGTGACCTCTTCGACATCGATGCCGCACGGGCCGCGCCGGGCGATGGCGACCCCGGTCTCCGCGCAGTGCGCGAGGGAGACGACGACGCCGTCGACCGCTCGCCCGTGCACGCCGTGCACGGAGGGCCGCCCCGACGCGTCGTTGCGTACGGCGATCTCGGCCGGGTAGATGTCGCCCGCGCCCTCCCGCCACAGCAGGCCGCGCACCGCGTCCTTGGCCGCGATCCGCCCTAGCAGCCAGTGCCGCCGGCGGACGGGGGAGAGCCGCTCGTACTGGGCGCGTTCGGCGCTGCCGAGCATGTTGCGCATGATCAGCTCACGGGTGGCGAGGTCCGGCCAGCGCTCGCAGACCTGGGCCCAGCCCTCCGGCCGCAGCGTGGACAGTGTGTTCTCGCCCGGGAACCGGTCCACCGCCCGAATTCCGGGATCGGTGTCGAACCGACGGTCCGTCCACCCCGTCAACTCGGCCCAGACGCGCCCCTCTTGCATCACTTGCATGTCGGCGGTGAGCGTGCTGTTGGTGACCTCCGTGATGCGGATCGCGCACATGAGACGCGTGCCGGGGCCGGGCTCCGGGCCGTGGAAGCGGATGCGGTCGATGCCCACCGGGAACACGGTGGTGCGCTCGGCGAGCGTCGCCATGACCCAGTACCCGAGCAGCTGCCCGACGGTGTCGAGCAGCGCGCCGGGCGCCGCCGGTGCGGTGAGCAGACCGCGTACATGCCGGTCGCCGATCGCGGTCAGCTCGGTGACGCCTTGGAAGCGCGGACCGTGGAACATCCACCGCTCGCTGTAGAGCTGCTCGGCCCGCATCTCCGGTACGCGCTCGGCGGCCGGATCGACGGGCCATGGCGCGGGCGGGTTCGGGTACGGGTACGCCCCGGCGGCCAGCTCGACGACGGCACGGGAGGACCCGGTGAGCTCCACCTCGACGCGATTCTCCACTTCCTGACGGAGCGTCACCGGCACATCTATCGCCGGAATCGCCTCGATCCACTTGAGCAGCCGCACCTGATGCACCGCCACCGCCCGCAGTCCGGGGCCCGCCGTGCCCTCGGCGATCTCCATGAGGTGCCGGACCACCGTGGTCGCCGGCACCACCGGCCACCGGTCCACCGCATCGGGCCACCCCGGCCGCTGCCGGAAGAAACAGTGATCGAGCAGGTAGGGCATCCGCTCGACGTCGATGCGCAGGACACGCCCGTACGGCCGTGGAGATGGTGATTCCTTTACGGGCACGGGCCCGGCGGCGACGCGGCGCGAGGGCAGCCGGGGCCGAGGCGACTCCAGGCCGGCGGGCCGGGCGCATCCGTGCCGGACGGCCGCCAGGAGATCGGCGGCGGTGTCGGCGGTGTCGGTCAGCAGCGCGGAGAACTCGGCGGCTATCGGGGACCCGGACCCGAGCCGTTCGAGGCGGGCCAACGGGCCGCTGCCAGGTGCTGCGGCGGCCGGGCGATCGGTGAGGATTCCCCGGGCCTCGGCCGGCAGTGACACCAGCGCCCCGCCGAGGTTCAGTCGGAAGCCGGGACGGGCGGGGTGTGCGGCCGGGGCAGCAGCGGAGACGGCGACCGGCCCGTGCGGAGCGAGCAGCGGAGCCGCGTTCGGCTCGGCCCCCTCCGTCCACAGCGCGGTGACCACCCTGCGGAGCTGCGCCAGACTGTCCCGCGCCGCCGCGTGCGCGGAGACGACGAGCCGGTCCCGGCCGGCCAGTGTGTCGTCGATCAGCGAACCGAGCTGACCTGCGCCCAACTGGACGAAGGCGCGGAAGCCCGCGTCATGCATGGCGGAGATCAGCAGCCGGAACCGCACGGGCTCCAGCAGATGCCTGACGAACAACTCCCGTACGGCGTCGGGTGATTGGGGATATGGCGCGGCGGTCGTCGCCGACCATACCGGGGTGGACTGCGGGCGCAGCGTGTACGCCTCGGCGGCGGCGCGGATCGGCGCGAGGTACGGCGCGAGCATCGGCGTGTGGAACCCGGAGCGGAACGGCAGGACTTGACCGATCACGCCGTCCCGCTTCCGCAGCCGCAGCACGATCGCGGTGACCGCGTCGTGCGGGCCGCAGATCATCGACTGGTTCGGCGAGTTGTCGTGCGAGAGCACCACGCCGTCGCAGCCGTCGGAGCAGTCGCAGCTGTCGGAGCCGTCGCTGCCGTCGCAGCTGTTCAGTTCGGCGCGTACCCGGTCCGCGGGCAGGCCGAGCACGGCGAAGGCGGCGCCGGGCACACGCAGTGCGTCGGGGTCGAAGTCGGCCAGGAACGCGTCGACCTCGTCCGCCGCGTGCATGCCGCCGCAGGCCATGGCGGTCCACTCGCCGACGCTGTGCCCGGCGACGGCGTCGGGCGCCACGCCGAGACGCCGCAGGGCGGCGTCGAGGACCCGGCCCAGCTGGAACACGGCCGCACCGTGCCGCCCGACGTCCCCGACCTCCGCCCCGCAGGGCGACCAGTCGAGGCCGAATCGCTCCACCAGCTTGTCGACGCGCGGCTCGAACTCGGCCTCCAGGCCGGGAAAGACGAACGCCGTACGCCCCCCGGCCGCGCCGAGCAGCGGACGCGGACTGAACCACACGTCGCTGCGCCCTCGCCAGGGCCGGCCCTTCGCCACGGCCTTCCGCGCCAGCGCCAGCCGACGCCGCGTGGGGTCGACGATCCCCAACCGGCACGGCTCGGTCACCCGGTCCCGCTCGTCCAGCCCGGCGGCCAGCACCGCCGCGTCGTCCTGGGCGAGTACCGCCGCCAGCGCCTCTGGCGAGGGTTCCGCCAGCCGCAGCACCCGCTCCGGCTCGACTACGGAGGCGCGGGCGGGGGCAGGGGATTTATGGACCCCGCCCGCCGCCTCCTCCAGCACGACATGGGCGTTGATTCCGCCGAAGCCGAAGGCATTGACGCCCGCTCGGCGCGGCGCGCCGCTCGTGGGGGCCGCCCATGGCCGGGCGCGGTTGAGGGGGACGAAGCGGGTGCGGGCGAGGGCCGGGTGGGGGTCGTCGCAGTGCAGGGTGGGAGGGAGGGTGCCGTGGTGCAGTGCCAGGGCCGCCTTGATCAGACCGGCGATGCCGGCGGCCGGCATGGTGTGGCCGATCATGGACTTCACCGAGCCGATGAAGGCGGCCGGCCCGTGCGGGCCGAAAACCGCGGCCAGCGTGGCGAGTTCGGCCCCGTCGCCCGCCGGAGTGGCGGTGCCGTGCGCCTCCAGCAGGCCCACGGAGTCCTCAGCCCTCGGATCGAGCCCCGCCGCCTCCCACGCCTGGCGGACCGCGCGCACCTGACCGCCGGAGTCGGGGTTGAACAGGCTCGCCGAGCGGCCGTCCCCGGCCACGCCCGTGCCGCGCACCACGGCGTAGACGCGGTCGCCGTCGCGTTCCGCGTCGGCGAGCCGCTTGAGGACCACGATGCCCGTGCCCTCGCCGATCAGCACGCCGTCGGCGGCGCGGTGCAGGGGGCGGATGCGCTGGCTGCGCGACAACGCGCCGAGCTGGCTGAAGACGCTCCACAGCGTGATGTCGTGGCAGTGGTGCACACCGCCCGCGAGCATGATGTCGCACCGGCCCGAGCCGAGTTCGCGCACCGCGTGGTCCACCGCCACGAGCGAGGAGGCGCATGCCGCGTCCACCGTGTAGGCGGGGCCGCGCAGATCCAGGCGGTTGGCGATGCGGGACGCGGCCAGGTTCGGGACCAGTCCGATGGCCGACTCCGGCTGCTCGGGGCCGAGTTGCTCGGCGAAGGCTGATCGGATCCGCTCCAACCGCTCCTCGTCGAGCGCGAGCTCGGGCAGCAACTCGCGGAGTGTGCGCACCACTTGGTGCGCGGTGCGCACCCGCTGGTCGAGCCGGGCCAGACCCGGCGTGAGGTAGCCGCCCCGGCCGAGTACGACCCCGGCCCGCTGCCGGTCGGCGGGCAGCACCCCGTACCCGCCCGCGTCCTTCACGGACCGGTCGGCGACGTCCAGCGCGATCAGCTGATCCGGCTCCGTCCCCGCGACCGACGCAGGCATGACGCCGAACCGCGTGAGGTCGTACGCGATCCCCTCATCCACGAAGCCCCCGCGCCGGCAGTAGACGCGATCCGCCCGGCCCGGCCCCTCCGGCGCGTAGAACTCTTCGTCCCACCGCCCGGCCGGCACATCGGTGATCGAGTCCACGCCGCCCGCGATGTTCCGCCAGTACTCGTCGAGGTCCCCGGCCCCTGGGAAGAGGGCGGCCATCCCGACGATCGCCACCGGCGCCGTACG